>DATNQH010000223.1:0-14040 GCA_036704105.1 Leptolyngbyaceae cyanobacterium
GTTTTAGGATCTGTTTGGCGCATCTGCAAACCAAAGGCGATGTTTTCTGCTACCGTCATGTGAGGATAGAGGGCGTAATTTTGGAACACCATCGCCACATCTCGCTGTCGTGCTGGAATATTATTAACCAGGCGATCGCCAATGTAGAGTTCCCCAGATGTAACAGTTTCCAAACCCGCGATCGTTCTTAAAACGGTAGACTTACCGCATCCCGATGGCCCCACCAATACCCAAAATTGTCCATTGGGAACTTCAAAACTAATATCTTCAACCGCAGTCACATTTTGAAACCTGCGCTTAATACTTTCTAGACGAACATTTGCCATTTTTAAGCTTAAGGGTTAAGAAAATGAAAGGAAAGTAACTCAACCAAACAATAAATGGAATGGGGCGATCGTGTAAGAGATTCATTCATAGAAATGACGAATTACAAAGGAAAAATGACAAACTAAAGCCTTCTTTCCAGCACCAACATCTGCCGATAAGATAGCCACCCTCCAACTACCATTAACATAGTAAATACTAATAAAAACCAAAAGTGATTAGCAATTTGTGATAATCCATCTCCATCAGCAGAAACCCCTAACAATGCTTCAGTCATATGATAAATTGGGTTAAATTTAGCAATATCTAAAAGAGTTTTTGGAAACAAAGAAGTAGGTAAAAATGCCCCACCTAAAATTAATAAAGGAACACCAAAAGCTGCTACTAATGCATTTACATCCTCAGTGCGACGAGCTAATTGAGTACCAAGAATAAAGCCTAATCCTACGTAAGAAGCAATACTTAATAAAATAATTACACCTCCCAAAACTATAGAACCATTGAAATGAGCAGCCCAAAAGGCTGAAATAGTATAAATTAACAATGCTTGACCAATGCCAATGCAACTGTGAGCTAAAAAAATTCCTAAGAAATAGGATGTACCACTTAAAGGTGAGATAAATAGACGCTTGAGGGTTTGCTGTTCTCTTTCTGCTACTACAGAGGCGACACTACCCCCCAAGCAGCTAAAAAATAACGCCGCCCCTACTAAAGTTGAGGGTGCAGCATTTTCAAAAGCAACAGCCATTGACAGCTTGGCTCTTTCTGCCAAAATAAATCCGTTGAGTAACAACACAGAGATGGGAAAGATGCACCAAAAAACTAAGCTGCGTCGCCGCCGCAATAATTCAATTAAGATACGTTGAGCTACAGCTAGCGTTTCCTGCCAATATTTCATCGTGATGGGAGTGAGGAGTTAACTTGAGTACATTATCAAGGTATGTGCTTTCACAGCCAATTTCCCGGCGTACCCTCTTCAAGTTATTTAGTGTTAGTGCTGTTGGCGGTGTACTGGGGTACTCTCGTTTATCCAAACCACAGCCAAGTGTTTTTCAGCCAGATTCCCTGGATTTGCCAAAATATCTGAATCAAGCTAAAAGCGTTGTTGTTGTTGGGGGAGGGTTGGCTGGGTTGGCTTGTGCTTACGAACTGAGTCAGCGAGGGTTTCAGGTTACATTGTTGGAGAAGTCCCCTCAACTAGGCGGTAAAATCGCCAGTTGGTCTATTCAAGTTGCAGGGGAAACTTTTATGATGGAGCATGGCTTTCATGGCTTCTTTCCCCAGTATTACAACCTCAATAGCCTAGTGGCAGAATTGGATATAAGGGAAAATTTTCAATCCTTGAATTCTTATTCTGTTCTTTATCGCAATGGCAAGTATCAGCCAGAAGTATTTCGCCCCAGTCATTCTGCTTTTCCCTGGAATATAGTTGATTTAGCTATAGCATCTCCTAATCGTTTGCGCTGGGGAATTAATTTAACTAAATGGCAACATTTGCAAGTTTTTCGCGCGATTAGTGGGTTTCAAACACAAAAAAGTTTCCAGCGTCTGGATGGCTTATCGGTAGCCGATTGGGTAAAGCAGGATTTTCCCCAAGGTTTATATGACTTGTATTTTCTACCCTTTGCTAAATCTAGCTTGAATGCTCCAGATGAGATGAGCGTGGGCGAACTAATGCAGTTTTTCCACTTCTACTTTTTTGGCAATCCAGAGGGATTAGCTTTTAATGGTACTCGTGAGGATATGGGTACGAGTTTGGTACAGCCTCTCGCCAGCGCTATCGAAAGTAAGGGTGGCAAAATTATTACTGATGCAAATGTGAGTGAGATTCGCCTTCACCAAGGAAGAATTGATTCTCTCAATTATCAGCTTGGCGGAAAGACAAACAATGTCCCTTTTTGGGTAAAGCCTAATTCTGTTGTCGGTAATGTAGAGACGCGAAATTTCGCGTCTCTACAATTTTTTGGTGCGGGTGATGAAATGTTTGCTATACCAGATGACGGAAATGTTGCAATTTCGCTCACCTGTACTCATCAAGGCTGTACAGTGCAGTTAGCAGACGATGGTAAGTTTCATTGTCCCTGTCATGGTGCCGTATTCGATCACGAAGGAAAGGTGGTGAAGGGGCCTGCAACTAGAAATTTACCCCGCTTCCAAGTCGTGCAACGTCAGGAAGATAAGTTGCAGCTGGTGGCGGCTCTTTCGCACCTAACCCCCCAGCTCCCTTCCACAGGGCTAAAGTCCCCCCTGCAAGGGGGCGCACAGCTGTCTCCTCTCCTGAAAGGAGAGGACGGGAGAGGTGGGAAGGAGGGGCTGGTTAAGGCAGATTACTATGTGTTTGCGACAGATGTACCGGGGGTGCAACAGTTGTTTAGTCGAATTGAGGGTGAGGTGGATCGAGAAGTGCGATCGCAAGTTGAAAAATTGAGCGTAGCCGATCCTTTTGCTGTTTGTCGCTTCTGGTTTGATCGCGATTTTGACTGGGAACACAGCTATTTCAGTTCTCTGTCTGGCTATAAACTGACTGATAGTATTACCTTGTACCACCGCATTCAAGCGCCATATATAGACTGGGCGAAAAGAACAGGCGGTAGTGTGGTGGAGTTACACGCCTACTGCTACAAAGAAAAAGAATTCCCCAACCAAGAAGCTTTGCTGACGACGTTTGGGCAGGAACTATACGAAATTGTGCCAGAGTTACAGCAAGCTAAAATGCTGCATCGGGAACTGGTGAATCAAAAGAATTTTTCTGGTTATCCTCCCAATAGCTATACAGATCGACCGGGAACCAGTACAGTTATCCCTAACTTGGTATTTGCTGGAGATTGGGTAAAGATGCCTTTTCCCAGTGGTTTGATGGAACGGGCGGTTAGTAGTGGGTTGCTGGCGGCGAATGAGATTTTACACCGCGAGGGATTGCAAAGGCGATCGCTTTTCTCGGTGAATCCAGAGGGGGTTTTGAAGATTTGAACCGCCCCAGCGAAGCGAAGCGCCGAAGGCGCGTTAGATGCAAAGAACGCCAAGGAGGCGACGCTTATGTCTTCTCTATCGCAAGCTACCGAAAAGCTTGATATTCGCTCTTGTGCAATTAATCCCAATTACTGGTATGTAGTTGCTCGTAGCACTGAGGTAAAATCTCAGCCTGTAGGTGTTGTGCTTTGGCATCAACCAATTGTGTTATATCGAGATAGTTGTGGTACGATACACGCCCTAGAAGATAGATGCCCTCACCGCCAAGTTAAACTCAGTCACGGGCGCGTGATTGAAGACGAGTTGGAATGTGCTTATCACGGTTGGCGCTTGGCTGTCACTGGGGAATGTGTCGCCGTTCCCTATCTCGCTGCTAACCAAAAACTACCTAGTTGTAAGATTCGTCATTATCCCGTGCAGGAACAGGATGGTTTTATCTGGCTGTTTCCTGGCAATGTAGAGACGTTGTGTACAAATGGCGATGTAGAGCCGTTGTATACAACGTCTCTACAACCAATGGGAATTCCAGAATGGGATAATCTTAACTATATTGCCACTGTTTCACAAATTGATTGTAATGCCCATTATTCCTATTTAATTGAAAATCTGATGGATATGTATCACGGGCATTTACATCAAAATTATCAAGCATGGGCAGATCCAGTATTGCAAGATATCTACGAAGACGAAGGGCGTGTAGATGCCAATTATCAAGCGCAAAGCTATTACAAAATAGATAAAATATGGTCAATTTCTCAGTTATTTTTCCCGGCATTACGCCGTCTCCATCCAGAACCTTTAGATGTGAGTTATGTCTATCCTCATTGGGTGTCAAGTTTAGGTGCAGATTTTAAAATTTATTGTCTATTTTGTCCGGTGAATGAAACAAAAACTCGTGCTTACCTGATTCACTTTACTTCCCTAAATGCATTCTGGCGGTTACATAGATTGCCTGTGTGGTTTCGGCGGTTTGTGAAAAATAGTTTATTTGGTTCGGCACAAAAACTTCTAGATGGATTAGTCCTTCAAGATGTCCAGATGATTGAAGAAGAACAGCAAGCATTCCTGAATTATCCAGAACAAAAGAATTATGAATTAAATCGGGCTTTGGTGAGCGTACAAAAGTTAATTAGGAATCAAGCAAAATGAAACTGAGGTGGGCGATCGCTCCCCCAACTTTTTGCTTATAGCAGGCATTGCCACTCTACTTCTTGTAACTAAGAATTAGTAGTAGACACAGAAGAAGGAATACACGCATCAGGGGCGCATAACCCCGAAAATTGCAACGTTGTCACGCTCAGCGTATCCAGTTCTACGCGGCGGATAGCATGATTATTCGTATCAGCTATATAAAGATAGGAATCTGTCAGACTAAGACCAGAAGGTTCGCTAAAACGGCTATTCTGACCTTGACCATCTTGTAAACCAGCCTTACCATCCCCTAATACAGTCTGACAATTGCCACTGTGAGGACTAACTAATTTAATTTTATGGTTGTAAGTATCAGCTACCCAAAGATAATTCTGAGCGTATTCCACCCCTAAGCAGTGCTGTAGTCGCACTTGTTCGCCTACGCCATCGACATCACCAAAACCAAATAGATCGCCGCTACCGCAGACTGTACGCACTTGCAACTGTTCGTCTAATCCGACACCGCGAATTGAACTAACTTCGCTGTCAGCTACAAATAACTCCTTACCATCAGTCGCAATACCGCTAGGTTGGGCAAATGCAGACTCGGTGAGGGAACCATCAAAACAAGCTTCTGCGCCAGTACCAGCATAAGTTTGCACAATGCCAGTTTCTAGTTGCATTTGCCAAATTTGATGGGGCCCCGCCATTGCAATGAATAGAGAATTACCCACCTTCACTAAATCCCAAGGCGAATTCAGAGCAGTTTCTAACCCCAAACCACCGTGAGGACGAATATTATGGCTTTGCTTGTGGGTTCCGGCGATAGTTTCCACCATCTGATTTTTTAGATCGATACGCCGTATGGCGTGGTTTTCTGTATCAGCCACATACAGTAGCTTTTGTTCTTGATCAAACGTCATTCCCTGGGGGGCAAAAAACTGTGCTTCAGCGAAGGAACCATCAGTTAATCCTGGTTTACCTGTACCAATTAAATGTAATATTTCTCCGTCTAAAGAACTGACAACAATCCGGTGATGACCAGAATCAGCAACAAACAGCCCTACTGAAGTAGCTAACACCTTACCTGGAAAAGCCAAGGGTGTAACCAAGGGTTTTTGCTGTTTTTCTAGGGTAAGACTCAACTGTTGAAAATTAATTGTGCCTTTCTCTTTGTGTTCCCAAATCACTTGTTCTATCAGCTGGTCTAAAATATCTTGATTACCTTCACCTGAGACATAGCCAATTACATATCCTTCCGGGTCAATTACCATTAATGTAGGCCAAGCACGAACGGCATACTGTTGCCAAACTCTGAAGCCGCTGTCAACTAATACCGGATGTTCGATGTCGTAGCGAAGGATGGCTTGTCGGATGTTTTCGATTTCTTTTTCGTTGTCGAATTTTGCCGAGTGAACTCCAATTACAGTCAGGCTGTCTTTGTATTTCTGCTCCAGATACTTTAGTTCAGGTAGGACGTGCAAGCAGTTAATACAGCAGTAAGTCCAGAAGTCTAGAATTACAACTCGACCTTTTAGCTCATGAATGGATAACGGCTTATTGGTATTGAGCCAGGGATAATTTTGGGGTAGTTCTGGCGCTCTAACGCGGGGAGTTGTCATACAGTCTCCTTACTTCATACTTATTTACGTTAGCGTCTGCGCTTGAGTTATGCTTTGCCGATCGCACCCCTAACCAAAATCACAGTGCATTCAACACCGCTGGCGATCGCGGCTGGAATATTCCCTTTGATCGCCTGTTGCAGCAATCCTTCCCGACTTGCTCCCAGTACGACAACATCAAAATTTTCACTTCTGACCAGATTAATTACACCATCAGCAACAGAACTGGAAATAACTGGAACAGCACTCACTGAACCCTTCAATTGACGCTGCTTGACAAGATAGCGAATCGCTTGTTGCAAAACTGTCATCTCTGACTTTGAATCTGATGACTCAAACACTTGACAAAGTTGTATTTCTGCTCTGTTAGCCAAGCTCACCAAACCTGGTAAAAGTTGAATCGCTGTCTTAGCATTAGGCCCGCCCGCCATTGGCACTAGCCAGCGGTTGAAGGAGTGATGGAAAGCTGAGGAAGCTGAGGCATTAATTCTAACTTTTGATTCCTGACTCCTAACTTGTGACTTTTGAATTCCGAACTTTCGACTCCTAACTCCTGGCTCCTGGCTCCTGACTCCTAACTCCTGGCTCCTGGCTCCTGACTCTTCTCCAAATCTCACCAACACCACATCACAGGGGGCTTGCCGAATTAGGGTGTCTACCACACTGCCAAAAATTCGACCGGGGGTGATGGTGTTACCTTTCCAACCCATTAACAGCAAGTCAATGTGTCTTTCTTTGATTGTCTCCAAAATTGCTTGCGCCGCATCATGGGAAACTCGGATTTGGGTATGGACGGGAATTTTTTGCTTTTTCGCCAAAACTTCGGCTTGACGTAGCAAGCGCCGACTTTTTGCCGTCCTTACTTGAGTTTCCGCTGGCGAACTGTGGCGAGAGACGAGAATGATTTGAATGCACTCCAATTCATAATCACGCTCGCGGGCTATGGCTAATGCCATTTGCAACATGGATGCAGCCGTTTGGGGATTGGCTATTGGCACTAACAATCTTCCCCGCCCAATACTGGGCGATCGCGTTTGATACACTACATAAGATGGCTCAGGGCGAGGCCCAATCTGCCCTGTCTCCCCATTGAGTTTGTCTGCTTCAGCGCGGATAATATCAGCACGGGTAATAATCCCAATCAACTTACGATTTTCAACCACTGGTAAACGACTGAGTTGATACCGATCCAATAGATAGAGAACAGTAGCTAAGGTAGCGGTAGGACTGACAGTAACTGGTTGTGGTGTCATGATCTCGCTAATCGGAGTATCGCCAGCCAGATCGCGATCGCGCATTTTCGCTAAATCGGTTTGGGTGATAATACCTACCAACTTACCGTTATCCACAACGGGAAAGCCGCGATGATGGGAGCGAGAAAAGGCAAGTACTGCTTCATCTAAGGTCATCTGCTCTCCCAGAGTTTCTACTCGTGGTTGCATTACATTTTGGGCTGTCAACTCTGTTAACAATCCTCTCGGAGCGGCGGCTGTTTCTAAGTGAATGCCATTCAGTTTTAAAATCCGGTTATAAATCGACCCAGGCTCGATCTGTTCTGCAATCAAATAAGCTGTCACCGAACCAATCATTAACGGTAGCACCAGATTAAAATCTGTAGTCATTTCAAACACAATCACGATCGCTGTGATTGGTACTCTGGAAACCACACTAAAAAATGCTCCCATTCCCGCCAGAGCATAAGTTGCAGGCGAACCAATTCCCATCAGGTTGTATTCTGCCAAACCTACCAAATAACCTAATGCCGATCCTAAAATCAGACTAGGAGCAAATAATCCCCCTGGCGCTCCCGATCCAAAGGCAACCAAAGTGAGGATAAACTGAGCCACAAACGCGATCGCTGCCAACTGCCAGCCAGCCTCACCAGTAATCAAAAACTCGCGCAAGCCGCTATTATCTCGAAACGCAGGCGGTAAAAAAGCGATCGCCACCCCAGAAACACACCCAGCTAAAGCAATCCGTAGCGGTAAACTCAGCCGCAATTCCCGGTAAAATCTCAAACTTGCCATAATTAGGCGATCAAACAGGGAACCCAGCAACCCCGCTAATATGCCTAATAGCAGGAAAAAAGGCAGTTCTTGAAGTGAGAATGTGGTAGAGTGTGCAGTCAAAACTAAGCTCAAGTCTAAGCTGCGACCACCTAATATCCGGGACACTACCGCACCAGTAAAAGAGGCGAGTATAGCAGTCCCCAAAGTCAGACCGGATAAATCCTGAAGTAGCTCCTCCACCACGAACAAAACCCCTGTGATTGGGGTATTGAAAGCTGCCGCTAACCCAGCACCCGCGCCTGCGGCAATCAGCTGTCGTCGATGATCGGGGGAAGTCGGAACCCAGCGACTTAACCCTGCTGCTAAAGCTGCGCCAACATGAACTGTTGGCCCTTGCCTTCCCAGAGCCAGTCCTGAACCTAATGCCAAAATCGAAGTAAATAACTTGACGCAAGCTACCCGCCAGGATAAGTTAATCGGCACGTTAGCAAGAGCTGCTTTCACATGGGGAATACCGCTACCAGCAGCTTCTGGCGCTAATCGCTCTACTAGTAGTCCAGTTAAATAGCCAAACCCCAGCCCGACAGCTGGTAGTAATATCCAGGCTGGTATTAAGGTTGAAGCATGGACTCGCCAAGCTCCCAGCCATCCCGAACCAACTTTGAGCAAGACAGCTGATACGGCAGCGACTAAACCAATCAGACAGGCTTCAGCGATCGCGCTGCTACGCCGGGGGCGCAACCAATAACCAAAGCGCTTGTGTATAGCAAAAGGTAGCATGAGGGGCTAGGAAATTCCAAATGATGAATGCAGCAATGCTAAAAATTACTACACTTCATAATTCATAATTCATAATCCATCATTTCTACTCCCCCACTCCCTTTTTTAGTTAATGAGTTAAACACATCACTTGATTACTTACTTGTCAAAAGTCAGAAGTTAGAGCAAATTTCACTTTTTCGTCACCACTGTTTCTGGCTTCTGAATTCAGCATGGATTCAATTTCTTCCCGTTGTAGATAGTCCTTCCACAATTAAAGACGGAGTATAGCAAGAGCCGTTCCATTCAGCATCGCTACCCAGTGCTACTAACTGCTTGAGTGCTGTATAAATATTTCCGGCAACCATTGTATCTTTGACTCGTCCGGCGATTTGACCTTTTTTAACTCGGTAGCCTAGATCGACATTGATCGAAAAGTCACCAGAGATACTGCCACCGCCACCCAGCATTTGATCTACAATCAGTCCGTCATCCAACAGAGCGATTAAATCTGATAGCGATCGCGTTCCCGGCTGAACTAGCAAGTTAAATAAACTAGGAGTGGGATAACTGCCCAAACTGGGACGAAAACCATTACCAGTGGTGTCAGAGCCAAGCCCAGATCCAGTAGTGCGATCGCAATAAAAATTTTGCAAAATCCCATCTTGGATAAATATCAGTGATCGAGTAGGAGTACCTTCATCATCAAATGGACAACTGAATGGCCCTGCTTCTGGATCTTGAGTCAAGGTAAAATCTGTTGCCATCACAGGTTTACCAATCCGTTCTGCCCAAGGCGAAGCTTTTTCTAATACCCGTTTACCATTCAAAGCTGCTTGTATAGTACCCCAAAGCATATCAGCTGCTTTAGAAGTAAATAAAATCGGCACTCGCCCATTTGGGGGCGCAACGTTTTTCTTTGCCCACTCCAGCCGCTGCAAAATTTGCCCAGCAATTATTTCAGGGTGTAAAGTATCGCGCTGAGTTTGACCATCAGATACACTCAAAAAATCGTCGCCCCTTACCCATTCTGCTGATACATAGCAGCTGAGTGTAGTGTCAGTGTGACGGCAATCAAGACCTTGAGAGTTGACCAATCGAGTAGTTTCAACTTCACTATCCCACTCCGCACTTATGAGAACTTCAGGATAAGCATTCCGAATTAGCGCGATCGCTTCTTTTCCCCATGCTACTAACTGTTCTACTGGTACGGCACGACCTAGATCGGGATAAGTTGGTTTAGAGTTACTATTAAGTTCAATTGGTTCCGCTTCGTTGATCTGGCTGAGTGCTAGAGCTACATCTACTAGTGCTTGGGCTTCCACTTGTCCGTAAGCCACTGCTAGCCCCGGACAACCATCTCGCCACAGTCGTAGGGCTGTACCTTCTGATTGCGTGCTTTCCAGTTGCTTGAGTCGATTAGCCTCAAAAAAAACTGGCCCTGATAGCGATCGCGATTGATACACCTCTGCTGCTTCTGCCCCAGATTTAGCAGCTAGCTCTAGCAGTTGTTCTGCTAGTCGATCCTGTAGCAAATTTTCAGACCCCATAACCCTTGCTGCGTGTGAGATTTATCTAAGCCTTGGGAAAAACCTATAGAAAATTGGGCAACCTTGGGGAAAAGGAGCGGTATCCTACGTCATTAACGAAAATTCTTGATAATAAACCGCTCCTTTTCCCCACATAACAGATTTGTTGCTGCCTAAGAACCAAGGTATAGAGAAGGTTGCCCAATTTTCTATACTTTTCGTGAAACCCATGAAGCTAAATGCGATTAGCCGTTAGCTAAAGCCTTAAAATTGCTAATTGCTAATCGCTAATCGCTTTTATTGCTCTGCAATCAATTTACGGCAGATTGAGTTCTTGCAATAGCCAAAAGCCAGCAAAGGATTCTGCTTGTGGGCTAGATTGAACAGCTAGGAAGTGTACTCCGTTAGCTTGAAGCTTTGCTAGTTCAAAAGCCTGAGCTTCTGCCAAAATTTGCGGATTTTTCAGGTTAGTCAAAATCCAGCTATCTGTAGCACCAGTTTCCAAGAGCAATCTTGCTGCTGGGCTATTATCGGCTTTGATAAAAGCTAACTCTAGTCCCGACAGCCACCCAGCCAAGGGCAAAGCTCTGCTAGAAAAAACAATTAGCCCTGGCACTTTTGTTTCTGGAGTTATACCGCCGATCTGCACGGGAAAAGCCTCACCAAACGCAATATCCCATTGGTGCATTTCCTCCAATGCTGATGCTGGCAAATTGACAAACGACCACTGCTGTCCTGTTAAAGCACTTGGTAGGCGTTGGGGTGAAGGCATTTCCATCTTGACAGACGGATTTGTTTGGGCTTGATAGCCTGGTTGTTGCGGGTAAACTTCTTCCATCCGCTGTTGCAGCCATTGCACCAAGGCAAGGGTTCGGCGGCTAGGCTGTGCGGGAATGCCCAAATCCTCACAAGCTTTGGCGATCATATTACTCATCTGGCGGCGGAAAAAGCGAAACTTAACGGGGGTTGTCCCTGCAAGTGCGATTGCCTCTGACAAAGCTGTACGCAACCAAACGGAATTTACCTGCGTACTCGAACAATATTGGGCATAACGAAACAGAGAATCCGGGTTAGTGCGCGGATCTAAAGGACTCTCGCACACCAGGACTTCCCAAACTTTTTTCTCGTTCTCATCCAAAATCGGACGGGAGTAGAAATCTATCTCCCAAATTCTACCCATGTGATGCCATTAGAATCTGTTTACTTCCTTTCTTCACTCTACATTTTGTCTGCACTAGGGGCTAGGGAGTCGCAAGTCGCTACGCTCCAAGTCGTAAGTCGTAAGTCGTACTTTAAGGATGCGCTCTTATTGGACAAAGATGCTCCGCATTTGTTGTTTTTTTGCGCCTGCGCGGGGCTTATATCCCCTTAGTTACGAATAGCCGAAGACCCGATTTACGACTTATAGTATGAAGCCTGATGCCTGAAATTTTTCGCAGTAAAGTCTTAACTGTTAACTTTAGCTACAACTCTCCCTTCAGTCTTAGTTAATTGAACTACAAGATTGATAATTAAAACCATCTAAAGTATAAATTTCTGTTATGACTTAACCGGAGGGCGGCTTATTTATATAAGAATTATTTATCCTTAACTCCTAACTAAATTCCATTACTAATCAGGGTTAATTAAGCGTTACAACCTGGAATTTTTCTCGTAGTATCAGAGATGAAGCCAATTGATCGCTAGCGAACTTGCCGAACAGCAATTCGCCTTACTTGCTTCGTCAAAATGTCTGAAATTGGTTATACATCACCGCCCTACTAAGTGGTTGGAAGTGATAGTTTACCAATTTGTATGACTATATCTTAACCCTTAGTCAGACCTGTGGGTTTCCTCGACTGAGGAAGTAAAAAATATCTGGAACCAGGCAAAAAGTCCAAGTTCCATTTCCCCACTGCAAGCAAAGGGAAGCGCTATTTCTCACACGATCGCTTAAGAGCAAATCGTTAGAGGATCAATTTACCCTATTTTATCGTGCCGTTATAGAGAGGACAACCCAATGGCAACTTACAAAGTTACGTTAGTCAGCGAAGCCGAAGGGCTAAACCAAACCATTGATGTTGACGACGATACTTATATTCTCGACGCAGCTGAAGAAGCTGGGCTAGATCTACCTTATTCTTGCCGCGCTGGTGCTTGTTCCACCTGTGCTGGTAAAATCACAGCAGGTACGGTAGATCAGTCTGACCAGTCTTTCTTGGATGACGATCAGATTGAAGGTGGTTATGTATTAACCTGTGTAGCTTATCCCACCTCTGACTGCACTATCGAAACCCACAAAGAGGAAGAACTTTACTAAGTAAAAAATAGCTACTCAAGTTTAAAAGGCAGGAACACTGGTTAAATGTTCCTGCCTTATTCTTAGATGGAAAAAGCGAAGGATCTCTGAATCTGGGGAGAATCTGGCTTTATACTCTCCTTTGCTCCCCTGGGGTGATCCAAAAAAGTATTAAGCTAAAAACGAGTTTGGACTTGAGTACCAGGGTAGTAAAAGTTGAGAATGCGATCGCTCGACCAACCGAGTTTAGCTAAACTATAAGCACCAGTTTGACTCAAACCTACTCCGTGTCCCAAACCACCACCGACAAAAGCGTAGCCCAAAAGGATGCTGTCTTTGCCTTTGGCTTGGTTATATAACGGTTCCAGGTAGAAAAGGGTGCTTCTTGGCGCAGAAAAGGCGCTGCGAATTTCGTCTTTTTCTAAAATTAAATTACCGCGATCAGTTTGTATAGCTAATTTGAGGATGCGTCCGCTGGGCGATCGCTCTACCACCTGCATTTGTTTTACTGTAGTTAAGTTTGCTAGCGGATTTCTATTCGCTTCTAGGAACTTGCGCAAATCTTCAGCGATCTGTTCCATACTGCTTTCTTTGCGCCAGCGGAACATCTTCACTCCAGTTTCATTAAATCCTTGTCGCATATTGATAAACTGCTGAAAATTGTTTTCCAAAGCTAAACTTTGGCGCGACAAATTCCAAATATTACTCGCTGTATCTACTACAGGTTGCAGGTAAGGGCGATCTGCACCGTTCCAAACATCGCTAAACGCCGCAGTTACACCACCTGTAGTAGAAGAATAAAGCGCGTCAACTAATGAGTTGTCATAAGTCAGCACCTTTCCCCTAGTTGCCAAAATCGCCCGATCTGTAATCGGCTCTGTGCCACTTAAACCTTTGTAAACTTGACACTGGGTATCAGCACTAAGTTCATAGCCATCAATAGCAAATCGGCGTAAGTTCCTCAGTGCATAGGTTCGTGCTATAACTGTTTGCGCTTCTACTGCGGCATACGGTGCTTTAGGGCCAATTTCGTGCGGCACTACACCCCGCAGATAAACTTCTAAAGGAACATCGTTAACCAAGCTGTAAGTACCATAGGCATTTTGCTGCAGCCGCAACTGTCCAGGGTAGAGTGTACCAACGCGATCTGCTTGCCCTTGATTTACCTGAATCAAGTTGCGACTAGAACTAATTTCTAGCCGATCGCTGCTTATGCGATCGCCGTTTACCTCCAAGCTAACTATTGGTACTTGTTGGAGAATTTGGCTATCTAAATAAGCAGTTCTATTACCCTTAAGTTGTATGCTGCTCAATAGCAAGCGTCGCAGAAAGGGAGTGTTATAAACTTGGCGCTTTGCCCAAACTTGCCATTTGTCTGGTTGGGCGATCTCAACTTCTATGCCAAAAGCACGCCATTG
>DATNQH010000224.1:0-3285 GCA_036704105.1 Leptolyngbyaceae cyanobacterium
CTGATCGGGGTTGGCAGATTGTCTCGGATTACCCAGTTAGATTTAGGCGATCGCCTTCAATGCTACCTCTGCCGATTCCAGAACCAGGGGGGAATATCTTAGAGCTAAAGCAGGTTTTAAACTTTGGCGATCGCGATTGGGTTTTGGTGTTGTGCTGGTTATTATTCTGTTTATATCCAAACCATCCTCACCCAATCTTGATTCTAAATGGCGAGCAAGGATCGGGTAAATCCTTTACTTCCAAAACATTAAAAAGCTTTGTCGATCCTCAGAAATCGCCGCTATTATCAGAACCTAAAGATCTACGAGACTTTTCTATTAGTGCCAACAATCGCTGGTTGCTGGGCTTTGACAATCTCTCAGGTATCTCCAATTATCTATCTGATGCTTTATGCCGCATAGCAACGGGGGGCGGATTTGCTACTAGGACGCTTCATGAGAATGACGAGGAAACTATCTTTGAGTTCACCCGCCCGATTGTCATGAATGGTATTGACTCGCTGGCTACCCGCAGTGACTTGCTAGAACGATCAATTCTATAGGAATCCCATTTGATTTTTGAAAAAGAGTACGAGATAATACGGCTGGCTGTACAAGTGTAAAATCAGACTATGACAAAGCAGGATCTACAAACTGCAACACTAAAGACGGAAGTGGCAACTGCGATCGCTCAGTTAAAAGATTTTATTGCAGCTTGCCGTGATGCCCGTCAGGCAAGAAAAGCGCAAGGCAAGTCAAGTTGGTTTACCAAGGTTACTTGTACGAAGAAATCCAAACTATTTTAGATGTGTCTTTAGGCTCGATAACTCTTTGGAAACAAGCCTATGAGCAGGATGGAATTGATGGACTGCGGTTGAACCACAAAGGGAGAAAAAGCTACCTGAGTGCCGAGCAGCGAGAAGAGGTGTTAAGTTGGCTCTCTAAAAAGGACTGCTGGGAACTTGGGGAATTGGAGTATAAACTAGCCTTTAATTATGACGTGGTTTATGAGTCAAAACAAAGTTACTATGACTTATTCGATGCAGCTGACATCAGTTGTCAGAAAACCACAAAGCTGAATCCCAAAGCCGACCCAGATGCTGTTGCAGCAAAAAAAAAGAGATTGAAACATTGTTGGTAAGCAACCGTGGGGAAATCGAAGCCGGAAAATTGAGGGTGTTATTAATTGATGAGTGTCATTTAATGTGGGGAGATTTAACTGGTTATGTGTGGGGGAGAACTGACGGGGAGATAACGGTTCCAGTCATAAATGAGCGAGAGAAACAAACATATTATGGAGCAGTGGACTATCTGGAACGAAAATTACTGCTTAAATCTTACGACAGAGGAAATTCAAAAAATACTATTGATTACCTGCAATATCTGCTAACTAAGTCTGACAACCAACGATTGCTGATTTTTTGGGATGGAGCTACTTACCACCGTTCCAAAGAAATCCAAAGCTTTTTAGACGAACTTAATCAAGGTTTACCACCAGAACAATGGAAAATTCCGCAGCGTTCGTTTTGCCCCTAATTGTCCAGAGCAAAATCCTATTGAAGATAAGGAGTTACAGGCTAAAACATGGGTTCGACGTTTTTGTGCCTTGATTCCTTCTTTCTCTCATTTAAAGTGGATGTTTGAGTGGTTCCTTCGACACACTACCTTTGATTTTCCCACTCTTGGGATGTACGGATATTTTTCAAAAATCAAATAGGATTCCTATATCCCTCTTTTATCACTCTAAGCGGAAGAAAATATAAGTTGTAAGTTGAGTTGATGCACAATGGGACAAACAAACTGATTCATCCTACCGATGAGTTGCTCAAATCCAAACTGCAATGAAGCGATAGGAAATACTTCTAACCATCGCTTCAACCAGTTGAAACAAATTAATGGTTGAATTATCAATCGCAAATTGTTAAGCAGATATTTCCAACCGCTTTGATTATTCCACCAAGGATGTTGAGTAAACTGTTGATGAGCTAGCAAACAAGAATCATTGAAGGCATCAGCGAACAGACTCACCATCAAAAATGCACTCATCACTATCTCCCACCATTTCTCAATCTGCTTGTAATGAGTCATGCGAAAGTCTGCCCAGCCAAGCGCATCTTTGGCTTGCTTGAGTCCATACTCAATCCAAGTTCTAAAACCATAACTGTTGCCAATCTCGTTAAGTTTGATGGCTGGGGCAGCGACCATGACAAATGTGGTCGAATTGTCCGGCAAGGTTTCGGGGTCAGTGGTCAAAAGCCAATACTGTTTGCGGTGTCGCTTGCCGTAAATTACCTCACACATATAGCGAACTTCAGTTGTGCCATTACTAAACGTGCGCTCAAACTGCTGCCACGGCTGGGAGTATACTTCTTGGTCTTGCGGTAGCCACAGGGCATGATTGCTGCGAATTGCCAGAATGTAAGGCAATTTCAACTCATCTAGAACATTGACAAAGTTGACTTTGCTTTCCCCATACAAACTATCGGCAAGTACTAACTCAAAGTCAAAGCCGATGGCTTGCAGTTGCCGAATCATCGTCGCGGCAATTTGTGGTTTAGTTTGATATACATCTTTATCCTTGAGTCGTTCTCGTGGTTTGTATACCTCAAAACTTAAAGGCAAAATCATTCCGTCAACTAACCCATAAGCAGTGACAGCAACAATGCCATTCTCCTTTTTGCCCACATTACCAATGTATTGTCGTTTGACATAATCGGTACTTTTCCCTTTCTTACAATCCCCAGTTTCATCAATCAACAAAATCATCGCTCTTCCACGCAGCACTTTGAGGATTAACTCTAAACGTTTTTGACGCAACTGTTGGACTGTCCAAGGTGACTCGGTGAGAAAGTGATGTAAGTTTTGATGGTTGTCTAGTCCTACGGCTTTAGCAATCGCTGGTAGTGATTTGCGTTTAATCTCACTAATCATTCCCAAATGCAATAGTTTGAACGCTTCATAGCTTCGCACTTCTGGAAATAATCCCTCGAACAGTTGGCAATACTCATCAATAAATCGAATTGTCGGTCGAGCCTCTCTAGAAGCAGGCATAGATAGTCTGGCTTGAGAAAATCTACCTCTATTCTATATACTCTCTCACAAGAGTGATAAAAGAGGGATACAAGGAGTTACGTTTGCTGGTAGTAAGTGATATGAGTAGCCCGGCATTGCTAGGCTACCTAGGGACTAACATTTAAACTTAAGTAAGTTGTGAGAATTTTCTCAAAATTATGGCAGGACATAGTAAATGGGCTAACATTAAGCGACAGAAAGCAAGAGTAGATGCGGTGAGGGGAAAGACATTCA
>DATNQH010000225.1:0-2629 GCA_036704105.1 Leptolyngbyaceae cyanobacterium
AATAAATTATATATGATATGTTCCAGCGTTTGCCATACAGCTATTTTGAACAGCCGAGACTTTTCTGCCTTAACTGTAAAGAAATATGTAAAGCTGTAACAAGATTAAACATGGTGCAGGAACTCGGTAGTGTAAGGGCAATTACGAATTATCAAGTTTAAGTGCGGATGATTACGAATTATTCTGTATTGACGCAGCAGGATCGATACTGAGCGAACAAAAATGTTTAATGTCAAAACATCGCAAACATCAGATATCAGCACGCAAACTTTACCCAACCAGGAAAATTTCCCTTTAGTTTTAGTAACAGACGATGAAGAGACGGCGCGATCTTTACTGCGTATGGTGATGGAACAAGAGGGATATCGGGTTGTAGAAGCTTGCAACGGCAAGCAGTGCCTAGAAGCCTACACCACCTGGCATCCAGATATTGTCTTGTTAGATGCGATGATGCCTGTGATGGATGGGTTTACCTGCTGTCAGAAATTGGTGGAACTGGCAAAGAGAAATTATACACCCGTGTTAATGATTACTAGCCTTCGAGATGCAGAATCAGTCGATCGCGCATTTGCAGCGGGTGCAACTGACTATGTTACCAAGCCGTTCCACCAAGACGTGCTATGCCAGCGAGTGCGTCGTCTGATTCAGCAATCCCAGCTTTATCAGCAAGTGCAGCAGCTTAACACCGACTTGGAATGCCAAGTGCAAAAACGCACAGAGGAGTTGCAGCAAGCACTACAGTTTGAAGCAACGCTGAAACGGATTGCAGATAAGGTACGCGATAGCCTGGATGAAGCCCAGATTATAGCAACAGTGGTGCAGGAAATCGTCCTGACTTTAGGAGTTCGCGCTTGCAATACTTCCATGTACGACCTTGATCGCGGTGCGTCTACAGTTCAATACGAACAAGCTACTGCTGGGTTTGCATATCGCGGTCGGATTTTGCAGATGGCAAATTTTCCTGAACTTTACGATCACCTGCTTCAAGGAGAGTATTTTCAATTTTGCTCGATCCCGATCAATCCCAGCCGAGGACGGGTGAGTATGTTAGCTTGTCCAATTTTTGACGACAGGGGAGTTTTGGGCGATCTGTGGTTGGTAAATCCAGCAGAATATAGCTTCAATGAGTTAGAAATTCGATTGGTGCAGCAGGTGGCGAATCAGTGCGCGATCGCTATTCGTCAAGCCAGACTCTATCAAGCAGCGCAAGCGCACGTAGCAGAACTTCAAAAACTAAATCAACTCAAAGATGACTTTTTGTGTAATATCTCCCATGAATTACGCACCCCCATTTCCGCCATCAAAATGGCAGTCCAAATGTTACAAGTTGCCATTAATAGCGAAGGTGAGTTACAAGAGAAAAACAAAAAGATTGCCAAATATCTATCGATTCTGCAAAGCGAGTGCGAACAAGAAATCAAGCTAATTAACGATCTGCTGACGCTGCAAGAAATAGAAGGCGGGGAAAAAAACCTAGATCTTTCAGACATCGATCTGCTTACCTGGTTACCGCCAGTTGTAGCACAATTTCAAGAGCGTACTAGCAAGATGCAGCAGGCTCTCTATCTTGACTTGCCTGCTAACTTGCCCATTCTTGTTTCCCATGCCTTCAGCGTAGAGCGGATTGTCACCGAGTTGCTGACAAATGCCTGTAAATATACCCCTGCCAACGAACAGATCCACGTTGCACTCAGCGCCAGCTCAACTCATATCCAACTTAGCGTCACTAACTCAGGAATAGAAATTCCCACTTCTGAGCTTGAGCGAATTTTTGACAAATTCTACCGCATTCCCACTTCTGACCGTTGGAAACACAGAGGCACTGGATTAGGACTAGCGCTGGTGAAAAAGCTGGTGGAGCATATAGGCGGCTTGATTCGAGTTGAGGCTACCGCTGGAAAAACCTGCTTTACTGTAGAGTTGCCTATTCATGGGTGAACGGGTAATGATGAATGATGAATGATGAATGCTGAAATCTTTTAATTCATAATTCATAATTTTTTCCCAACTACCACATTCTCACTTCACCAAGCGCCTAGCCTTCGGCAACCCCTGCGGGGAACGGCAACGCTGCGCGAACATCCGTCACACTTCATACTTATCTTCCACCTTAGCAATGCTGGAATATTCGCAAATCTGACTGTACAGATTGCCAAAATCCCAGAATTGATTGTCCTACCTGCTGGGGGTAAAAGAAGTGAAAAAAGTGACCTCCTTGGGGACATGACCACATGAAATCGCCTTCTTTTAACCAAGGCTGCCATCCTTGTAGTATCTGGGGATCTATGATTGTGTCATTTTGGCAACCACAAATCATCAATGGTACTGAAACGCCACCAGGAAGGAGACTTTGATGCCCAAACAGAGAGTGAGGTGAAAGCGAACAATTCAAGTCTTGCTCCAAAATATTAACTAATTTGGCGATGGTACATTCATCGTGATAACCAAACAAGTTATAAACCATCGCTTTGAGAGTTGCCCCGCGACTCAACAGCCGCCGATGAACGTAGTAGTGTGCTTGCCAGTCAATGCCTGGGTGAACGCCCACACCTAATAAAGTCAAAGACTTTACTTTCTCTGGATATTGACGCGCATATAGTAGCCCTAGCAAACCACTAGTGCTGTGACC
>DATNQH010000226.1:0-12123 GCA_036704105.1 Leptolyngbyaceae cyanobacterium
AGTTGCCTTTCATGAATGTCACGTATGGGTTGAAGAACTCATCAAATCCATTCGCAATAAGCAGGCATTTTATCGCAAAGGCTTAAGAGCTATGGCTCTTATACAGCAAGCACTTTAGCTAGCTCGTCGCCCCCTCAAGTCGTAGATTAACCCACGTAGCAGATCGTTACCACCGATGGTAAGCAATGCGATCGCCCTCCCTTTCACTTGTAGCCCTTTTGCTTGAGACTGAAGACCAGTAACAGTTGCGCCGTCACGCGCACGATGTTCGAGCCGGGCAGATACGCGTGATTCTAGATCTTGAGCATGAAATTCGGGAAACAAGCGATCATTGTTGTCAATGAGCAGTTGCCCTGGATGAACGCCAAACTCGTTGTAGCGCCCACAATCAAGAATAGAGTCGCCAAATGTGTACAGTGTTACCATCGTTTGTTCGGATGGAATGCAGCGAAGACCTAAAATACCAGAGCCTGCAATAGTAATTTGAACAAACTGTCGCCGTGTTAGGTTGATATTTTTAACTCAATCTTCAGCTAAGTTACTTGAATAAACACCCCAATCTCGAATACCCTGTTTGCTTAAGATTGCTTCAGCTTGGCTAATCTCGTCATCCGTGCCATCTAATATAACCAAATAATTACCTGCAATCAGCCGATCGCTATAAACTCCAGCTTCAGCTTCAGGAATGCCTATATGAGTAAGTGCTTTGACTAAACCACTAGTTGCTGCTGCTCCAATACCAGTACCTGCTACGCCTGCGATTAATGCGGCACCAACGGAACCTGCTGCGATTATAGGCCCAATCCCAGGAATTGCTAAGCTTCCAAAACCAACTAATATGCTACCCCACGTAGCCCCTGTTAGAGTATCTGCAACCACTCCTGTTGGAGTTTGTACATCTTTATCACCAATGCGATCGCTCATTTCGGCTCCGCCAATGCGATCGCCTTGTTCTGCATCTTTAGCAATAATAGAAACTTTGTCCATTGAAAAGCCTGAAGCTTTTAATTCATTGAGCGCTTGCTCTGCTGTTTCACGCTTATAAAGTATTCCAACAGCACGTTTTTGATTATTTTCCATCGCCTCTTCCTCGTTATGTAACTTAAACAAATATAAATTTATCTATTTTTTAAACGAATATAAACTATTAGAGATCTCCGAAAATTATGAAAGCCTTTGTGTAGCTAGGATATAAGACGTAAATGCAATCATCATAAATTAGCTAATATGTACGATAAAATAAGGCTTTGAGATATTTGCTGTTGATAATTAGGCAAAAATATTTAGTTATATGCGTTAATTTTAACCTGATAATATAGCGTTTTCTACTGGTAATATTAGCGCTTTAATGCGGAATCTTACTAATCCACAAATCGTCATAATTACTTGTTCATACTTTTTGTAATTTAGCCTAAATCTATCTTGAACAACTCGAAATATTTTCACAGAGCGGATGCGGTGTTCAACATATATTCGTTTAGATGAAAACTTTTTATTTTCTTCCTTTTGTTCAGTTGTTAATTTCCTATTTCTCGGCTTCTTAATTGGAGTCTCAATTAAATCTTCTCCTTTATAAGCCAAATCTCCTTGGAATTTTTGCTTTGGGTCAAAGCGAGCGCGGTTTTCTCGAAACAATGTTATATCGCTTTTAGGTCCAGGTTCGCCTGCCACAACATCAACGATATCAATACCATTAGGCAAGATAATCATTTGGCTTTTAAACGTATGATTACTCTTCCTACCTGAAAAATATTTTTCTTGTTCATAGTTATCTCCAGATCTCTCTCTGGCTTGTTCATAGCTATCTACTGTTAATTTATATTCTGTCAGTACTTCTTTTAGTGTTTCATAATCAGCAGCGTTTTTTTTAACTTGTTCGATTAAGCTAGATGGCAACAATTCTCTAAGTAATGGTAACCAGTAGTTAAATGTATCATTCGTTGTTGATTCACTCACTCCAAAAAAGATACCCAGAAGTTGAAATGTCGTCAGATGCCGGAGATAGACCAAAGTTAAAATTATTTGTTCTTTGAGAGATAGTTTTGGTTTCCGACCTCCGCCACCAGCAATGATTCTAACTTTCTTGGATTCTCTTAAAGCTTGTTTTTCATAATGTAGCCGTTCTGCATTTTGAATTAATTGTTGTAACTGTTCATACTCTAGACCAATTAACCGCTGTGTTTCTTTAGGGTTATCCTCAATGTAATTCAGTATTGAACTCATATTTTTGTGCCAAGCAACTTATCCTAGTGTTCTTTTATCACAAAACGTTACTATTTTGGAGATGTCTATTACATCTACCATAAAAAAGTTTTTCAAGAAAAAAATTAACTTAAAAAGCAGCTACACTTTTTATTTAGCCATCTTTTTAATTTTACTAGATAAATTTTATATATTTAACACAGTTGATTCTTTTGATATACGTACACTGTTCGATAAAACTAATCTTTGATTACACCGAATACATATCTACATTCTCCGCTAAAATCATCTTTTGTTTTGACATTATTTGCCTGAAATTTAACTATCTTTAATAAGTTATCTATTAACATTTTTTACTACCTCTAACGAGAGGCGGAGAAGATCATTAAATAAATTAGTAGTTCTCTATACAAATGTTGTTAATTTATGTACTACCTGATATGAATGTCTATTGTTTCTAAGGCAGTCGTAAATAAATCACGCTTCCCAACGAAGGCATATTTGTTAACCTCAAGCGCCAATAGTGGTAGTTATAGGGTTGGCGGGCAACAAAATTTCCAGATTTTCTGTAGCTAGGCACACAAGAATAGTATTAATAATCTCTGGGAAATTGAATTAATTTACGTTTGATGTCTCAGCAAATGAGTGTTAACCACTACTAAAATTGCTGGCATTAGCCTGGGAAAGGGTAAGGATCAAGGAGGAAAGGGAATGAAAACCCCTTTCCCTTTTCTCTTAATTTTTGCAAAAGATACTTTTGCCAGAAAATCACTGATTTTTAACAACTTTTGTACTGATTTAACAGGTTAGAAGCGTTAAGAATTCAGTCGTTTAACCCATGCTGAATATAAATCCTCTTCTATAATTATATGCTTGAGAGGATCTCCAGCTTCACTCACCAGTACTTTCAATGTTGTTGTATAGACATTATTGAGTATTTGGTGTCCGTAACCAATTACTTTACCAATATGTCCGGTCTTCTGATTCAGCACATACTCATCAATGCTAAACATAATTCCTACTCCTTTGGTGCAAGGATTTAGGCACTCTCTAATCCTTTAATTGTTAGCAATTCTTGAAATTATAACTTCATCCTTACAGCTTGTTTTACCTAGACTTAAGGCAGATCTTGACGTTAAGTTAGTTTGTGTTTTTCAATACAAAGGATTAAATTTTTTATTCAGAAAAAAATATAAATATTATTATGAAAGCAAGATTGTATAATAAAATATGTATTATATGGTGGGGCTGCGTTCTAATAACATTCAAGTTATGTTCGCAAAAAGCCTACTAAGCAAAGAGTATTTAGCGATTAAGCGAAGAGTGGTATTAAGCGATCGCGTAACCAAGCAATAAGCGCTCCTCGCAGTTGCTGAATTACCAATGTTCCCAGTTGCCTGTAGTATCTGTCAAAGAACTGGGCACTCAAGCTGCGATTTAAGTAATGTAAATACGCCCCCGCCTCAAGCCAAAACTAGTAAAAGTTCCAGCACTGAAGATTACAGCAGTAGCAGATTGGCTATCGTCCCCCCACTAGCTAGTAGTGATATAGCGGAGAATTATCAAATTTATAAGTAGGATGAGACTATATGACACAAAGCGATAGTAATTCACAGGTTGAAGCGGAGAATTTTAATGACCTATTGGCAGACAAACCTTTAATCAAGCCGCAACAAGACCGATTAGGATATGCACCCTTTGCTAGACATTTAGCGGAAAGTATTTGCCAAATGAACGTTCTTGGAGGGTTTGTTATTGCAGTGTACGGTCCTTGGGGTTTTGGCAAATCAACACTGTTGAACTTTTTAGATTATTACCTTCAGCAAAAGCCAGAAAACGAGCAACCGATTGTTGTCCATTTTAATCCTTGGTTATTTTCTGGCGACGAAGATATCACAAAGCGCTTTATTAACCAAATCCAAACGAGTTTGAGCCAGTTGAAAGCTTTACCTGAAGGCTTCAAAGCTCGCATAACTAATTTGGTAAGGGCTGTTTCTGAGATTCCTGTTCCTTATGCTGAAGCTGGTAAAGCATTAGTAAAATTATTTGACCACCAGCAAAGAGATACTTCCGAATTAAAAGAAGAACTTGAAGATACATTAAAAGATCGACATCCACGCATAGTAGTAACTATTGACGATATTGATAAGCTTACTGCTGAAGATATCAAACAATTGTTTCACCTGCTGGGAGGAATGCCAAATTTTAATAATGTTGTCTACTTTCTGCTTTTCGATCCGCAAGTTGTCATCAACAAAATTGGAAATACAGAAGGTATACCTGGAGAAGTTTACCTACAGAAGTTTGTTCAAGTTCCTTTTGAGTTACCTATTCCAGATAAAACCTTATTGCGCCGATTACTTTTTGAAAAACTCAATGCCATATTTACTGACATACCAAAACAGCTATTCGAGCAAAGCCACTGGGGCAACGTTTACTTTCAAGGGATAGACCACTTTATTACTAATCCCCGCGACGTTACTTACTTGACTAATATTTTAACTGTAACCTACGCAGCAGTGAAAGGTGAAGTAAATCCAGTTGATTTCATTGCGATTGAGGCATTGCGAGTTTTTCAGCCAATGATTTATGACATCATCTTGAAAAATCCTCAATTCTTTACGGGCCACTTGGCGAATCAAAGTGTTCTAATTTCTACAATCGATGAATTCAAACGTTTTCATCATTCATGGCTGGCTCAACTGCAAGAGCAAGATCGAGAACCAGTTAAACGGTTGCTACTTCACCTTTTCCCTAAGCTAAACGCAATTTGGCACAATGCTTACTACAATGCCAAACATGAATCTGTATGGCGTAGGCAGTTGCGTGTATGTAGTTTAGAGATATTTCCCAACTATTTTCGTCTAGCGTTAACAAAAGGCGAATTCTCTGACACGCAGATGAAAGCTATTTTAGCCCTGTCCAAAAATGCTTTGGCGTTTAAGGAAAATCTTTTTGAGCTAGCATCTCAAAAACGTCCTGACGGCACAACTTTGGTTCGCACCTTTCTCGAACAGATGGAAAACTACACCCAACAAGAGATTCCTGTCAATTACATTCCCTCAATTGTACAAGCTTTTTTTGATGTAGGCGACCATCTTTTGCGGGCTGAAGATGAAGCATACGGAATGTTTGATTTTGGTAATGACATTAGAATTGGGCGTATCGTCTCGCAACTGTTGCCTCGGCTAAGTGAACAAGCACGTTTTGAGACATTGAAAGAGGCAATATCTAAGGGTAGTGCTTTATCAATAATTGTTCGCCAAGTAGTAACCTGGAGCCAAGAACAAGGCGACGACGGAACAGATGAACTCAATCCAGTCGAATCAAGACTCTTAAGTGAAGAACATCTTAAAGAACTTGAAGCAATATCCTTAAAACGGCTACGAGAGGCTTCCCAGCAAAACTCTCTATTACAAACCCCAAAACTACCTGAAATACTGTCCTATTGGCAAAGTTGGGCGAAAGAAGAAGTTGAGCAATGGTTTGTCAAGATTCTTAATACTGATGAGGGACTAGTTAATTTCTTAGAGAAGTTCCAACAAAAAGATTTAAGTAAGCATGGCTTAGATGCAATGCACAATATCAGCTACAAACTCGATCCCAAATCGCTCGAACCTTACTTAGAACCATCTTCAATTGTTGACCGAGTTAGAAGCCTCAATCAAAACAGTGAGTTAACGCCAGCAAGAAAAACAGCACTCTCACACTTCATCCAAGCATATGATTTGCAGCAGCAAAGAACAGAGCCAGATAAACTGACAAATGAATCAGGGAGTAAGTAGCAGCTGATGTTATATGGCGTTAACCAATTCAACGCAATTTTTGAGTTTGATGTGTGCAATCATCTGTATCAAGCTCCAACATATGAATACGATAATTCAAGAAATTGCTAGTTGCTATGGGCAATTGACCCTACTCCATGCTCACTTTTGGGCGGACGCTTCATCCTACTTTACAGCAATGATCGACACAAGGTAAGCGGGATATGGCGGAAGTGCGTCGGACTTTTCTCGCTATGTTGTCAGTAAATAACGTTACTTTTTCTTGTGTCGATATTAACAAGGAAGCGTTGTCAATTGAATCTCTAGATATAGATAGAAGCCAATCCTAATGGCAGACAATCTCAGCAATTCACAAGGCTAACATGAAAGCAAAACCGAGCCACTAGGAACTATTACTATGAAAACCTCAACAATCAACACCGATCAAGTCCCTGCTATCGCCCCAGCTTACAATAATGCCGATCGCAATGCCTGGATTTTTGGCTGGACCCCCCAGCAAGAGCTGTGGAACGGTCGTCTAGCAATGCTTGGTTTTGTCGCCTATCTTCTTTGGGATCTGGCAGGTTATAGCGTTCTGAGGGATGTACTCCATCTGGTTCGCTCTTGAGTAATTATAAGCTGTCCGTGTCCGCACCAAAAATCTTTAGAAACAAAAATACTGTCATGCAAACATCAACAGCAACAAATTCCTCGATTCGTTACAGTGCTTTGAGCCTAGGTCTTCTTTTCTTGCTCGTCGGTTTAGCTGGCTTTGTGCCTGCTTTTGTGGCTCCCTCTACCAATGCTACCTCTTTCCCTGGCTTTGGCTACCTGTTTGGGGTGTTCCCTACCAACTATTTTCATAATGCAATTGGTATTTTAGTTGGTATTTGGGGAATGGCTGCATTTACTAGCTTGAGCGGAGCAATTGTGTTCAATCGCATCTTTGCTATCGTCTATGCAGCAGGTACTATTTTAGGGCTGCTACCTTTTACAAATACCCTGTTTGGGATCGCACCACTGTTTGGAAATAATATCTGGCTCAATGCCATTGCGGCTGCGATCGCTTTCTACTATGGATTTGTGAAGTCAGCAGAAATCAAGATGCCGAGTTCAGCTAGTGTTCAACCTAGTGTGTAACGAGAAGTTCAAATACGACAAAGCGGCCGAAGCGACGTTCTAAGTCTGAAAAGACTCGCTCGACCGCAGCATAGAATGCATCATACTCAGCAAGGGAACGGGTAATTATTTCTTTGGGTGGAAGAGTTTTCCAAACCTTCAAGCCCCAAGCAGATTTTGGTTTAATATAGACTGCTTTTTCTCGCGCTCGGTTTAAATCGAACTCAAAGCGCGATCGCTTGACGACAATTTGCGTATCTGCCAATCTTACCCAAATAGCGGTAAATGGATCTTCTTCCCGCCAGCGATCTGCTTCACTTAGTTCCAACACCGCCGCCACTTCTTCGCGCACGTCATGGCCATCATGCAAAGCTACAGCTACTATAGGTGTATCTCCTTGAGTTAGCACCCAGCTCGGTTGCGACAGTTACCACCTCTATTGATTTTAGATTTTAGATTTTAGATTTTGGATTAATTTATCTTGGCTGCGATCGCACTTAACAAATGTAATCATGATTACTAATAAGTGCGATCGCTTAGAAAAAAAAGCTCTAACCTAGATGTAGTTAGAGCAAGTAATCAATATTTTTTTCCTAGCAAATTCAATACTGAGAATTTCTTAGCTGAAATACTGGAAGTAGGAAGCATTAATATCTATAGAATCTGGCTTAATATTTTCCAATACAGCAATTAATTCATGTTGAGTATTTTTATCAAGATATAATTCTGTACTTGAACCATCAGGGGACGCACCTAAGCTATAGCTAACTGTTGATACTGTCGAACTATACCCGACGAGGCTTGTAAGTTTAATAATATCTTCCTTGGGATTAAAGTCAGTAATCAGAGCGTAATCGCTACTGTCAGCATTATCATAGTAAGCATGAATTCCAGAACGTGCAGAACCACCCCAAAGTTGGAATGTATCTTTTCCCGCTCCACCAGTCAATGTATCACTCTCTCCATCTCCAAGACTTTGCGGGCCAGTTGTATCGTTGTATGTGAACCCAGCACCATTGAGAAAATCATTACCTGAACCGCCAACTAAAGTGTCGTTGCCTTTGTAGCCAAATAAGGTGTCATCTCCACCAGCACCATTAATGTAGTCGTTGCCACTTTGCCCAAACAACTTATCGCTTGAGTCTGTTCCCTCAATAGTCGCCATATTAGTCACTCCTTCTTCACCAAGTCCGTAATTCTGCTGATTCGACTGCCTTGAAGTTTCCTTTGTAAAGTAGTCAAATTAAGCACTTCTAGTCAAACTTAACCTTGGGTTTTTCTCTCGTCCTGAGAAGTTATACTACGAATTTTGTATTAAAAACTACATTTTATTTTACAGGTAATCGCTGCCAGTAATCGTTTTTGTTGCCTTGATTACGATTAAAAACATTTCTTTCATCTCGACAATTTGTTTGCCAAAGCTGATTTGCAGTTGTCGGAGCGCAGTTTATGTGAACGTAGAAATACTGACTTCAGTACGTAAGTGTTTTCAAGTAAAAATACAATTTTTGTTCTTTTGATTACAAAACTTTATTACTTAATATCGCTGGAATAATATAACTATATGGCAAAATAATAAATCATTTTGCCAATCCCATAGCTTTCATATTTAAATATGAGTATCTATCTTTAGAGATAAAATTGTGATTATATAGCTATTTTACGATATTGTAGTGAATTTTTTCAGGGCAATTAAAAATTCACATTCCCTGCTTTTACCTGCAAAAGAGCCAAGTGCGTAATTTCACGTCTGTATATTTTCGGATTCAACGTAGTAATAACAGTAAGGCAACGCCACACAAGGCAACGGCTACTCCGAGAATAGCTCTGTTGCTAACTCGCTCACCCATACACAGAGCAATGGGGATGACAAATAGGGGGCTAGTGTTGGTGAGTGTGAGGGCAATTCCGGCAGCAGTGAATTTAATCGCCGTCTGTTGCAGCCAAATGCCTAAGTAAGTGCCAGCAAAGGCAGCAAAGAAGACTGCTCCAATGATTTTTAGTGAGAATAATATTGAGACGCGATTCGTGTCACTACGCTTTTGTCTATGCCATGCCCAAGGCAGTAGAATCAACACACCGCCAATTAACCGTAGTAGCGCAGCCCAAAGAGGGCTGATGTTGGTAGTAGCGAGTACTGCGCGTGAAAGTACTGCTCCAAGTGCTAGTGCGATCGCAGCCACAATGCCAAACCCAATTCCTCGTTGCAAGTCAGTTGGGCGCGATTGAGAATTCGGTACTCGTTCGGTGACAACCCAAGCTACTCCGGAAACAGTTAACAAGATACCGCAGATGGCAAGCAGACTCAACTTTTCTTGAAGAAAAATCAGTGCGAGGATGGCGGTGATAGGAGGAGCCAAGGTTTCCATTAGTAAGGCTCGACGCGCGCCCAGGTAATTTAAGGCAAAGAAGAAGGCTGTATCTCCCACGCCAATTCCTAAGACACCACTAAGGATTAACAAACAAAGATTATTAGGAGCGATCTCTGCCAGAAAATCACCTTGCAGCAACAGAGTGATAACGAGCAGAGTGATCGCGATCGTGCCTTTGATTAAGTTCAATTCTATCGGTGGGATGCGCTCCCCGATCCGGGCATATACCACTGAAGAGACAGCCCACAAACACGCAGCAAACAGAGCTGCCAGTTCGCCTTTGACATCCGCGAATGGCAAAGTTAAGAAATTATTAAAACTAATATACAACTTTTTTTAATATGTTGAATAATATATTAAATAGCTGAATAAATATTAGCACTCAATGCTCTTAAGTGCTAATATTTCTGAAAGCTAATTCTTCCGCAATAGCAACAATTCAACTTTTTTCAGATGAAATTGAATTGCTGTTTAAGCGATAACTTTTTCTAACACGATACAAGTCAGTACAACTGCTAGACAAATTAGGAGACTGGAATGAAATACACTTTTGAAATTGTGGGAGTATCTCCAGTTCTATACTTTTTCGACCGTTTACAACAGAATACATTGAAGCCGCAGTATACAGGAGTAGAATATTTAGGAACTTATAAATGTACGCTTGATGCCTTGCTTGAATCGCTGGAAACAATCCCGTCTAAACAAGGTTGGGATTTAGATCGAGTGGTAGACACTGTAGTTAAATTTTGGTTGGATAACTCAGATAGCATTCAGTATTGGAAAACTCGTTTAAGCGATGCTGGCAGGGATAATTTATTGGTAGCAAGAGTTGCAGATATCAAGAGTTTAAAAGCTGAATTTGAATCGCTATTGGGCGATAAGTAGTGACATAGCAATCTCATTTGCCATTCGTCATTCGTCATTAGTTTCAGTACAAATAACAAACAACATAGAGGCGCTAGCGGCTTGCCGCAGGCTAGGATAAAGGACACTATTAAACAATAGTCCCTTTCGATTTATTGTCTGGTTAAGTTAATTGCCCTTGGTAACTACTAATGACAAAGGGCAAAGGACAAATGACAACCATCATCAAAGATTTACGAGCATGAGGGCGGGTTGCTATATAGACATAACTCAATTGTGCTGGGAGTTCATTTCCCAGCGTAAAAGTCTAGGCAATTGTGACACATTTAAGACGTGGTTTAAAATCCACAAAACAAGATTTACAACTAATAAATTTTGTACCCAGATTAAATCTGGTTGAGGATTTAGCAGTGTCAAGCCTTCATAGAGTTGCCAGAAGCGGTAAGGTAAATATAAGTAAGGCACCATTACCCAGACAACAGAGTGAAAGTATCTGAGTGTCAAAATCTCAGACAGAATTTGCAGCCCTAACATGACAAAGTAGGAAACAAATACTATCAAAACACCCGAATAACCGCGCCACACACCCCAGTAAAACATTGCTAGTAGCGGTAGCAGTATTCCTACTACCTGTACTGTGCCAAACCAGATTTTAAACCACCCTGGCAGTGGTTCAGGTAAATAGAATGGCTTCGAGTGTTTCCACGCCCAACCAACAATGATAAAAAAGGACGTGGCGATCGCAAAAAAGAGCAGATTCTCAATCAAGAGGTTAGCTACTGTAGCGGATATCATATTTAACCTCACCATAAACAAAGCTAATACCATTTTGGATGAGCGGATTTTGGAGCCTTAGATTCTGAAACTATTACTAGTAGGTAGTTTCAAGAATTTAAATGTTGCAACGATAAAACATAAGATCGCCATATTATCGTCATCTCCTCATTCCTCTATTAGCTAGGGTAGAACTAATTGGGCGCTATTTGCGGCTGCATTAATATGAGAAAAATTCAGAATAAAGAAATCAGGAGCCAGATTTAATTCTGACTCCTGATTTCTTTTTATTCAATATCTATCAGTAATTAGTAATTACCATTGGTACGAGGCTTTCTAGCTCCTGCAGCAGCACCAATCATAGAAGCAAGTAAACCCAGTAAAGAACCAAATACAAACGACCACAACGATCTAGCTGTTGCATCAGCAATTTCACGTGCTTGTTGGGCACTTACGTTAGGCGCATTTTGCGGTAAATTGACTCCGCCTTGTTGTACTTGATTACCAATTACCCCAGCAGCATTGGAAGCGGCGCTCGTTGCCAATCCAAAAGCACCTGTTACTCCACTTGTTAACAGCCAAGAACCAAGAGCCAAAGTGGTTGCCCAGAGAATTGCACCGTTTAAAAGGGCTGTAGAACGATTCATTGGGCCGCAACCACGGGCTGTTACCCAACCACCAGTAAATAGGGAAATTAACAAAGCGATAATTGACCAAAGTCCGACGTTACCAGCTACATCACCTGTAATTGTTCTTGGTCTACCTGAGTTGGCAACAGTATCTGCTCCGATCGCAGCAAACAGGGCACTTAAAATTAGCTGAGTCGCTAAGGAAACTACTAATCCTGAAATAATAGGACCCCATCTAATCCGATCATGGTAATCAGAAACTACTCTACTTGCGCTAGCTGGCTCATGAATAACATCATCTACTGGACGATTTACGTATGACATAGCAAAATGTTCCTTTTGGTGATTTTTTGTAAGGTTTAGTGTGAAGAATTCATACTTGAGTTTAAATTTTAATTG
>DATNQH010000227.1:0-8463 GCA_036704105.1 Leptolyngbyaceae cyanobacterium
AGTTTGACTGGCAGAACCGTCACTGGTGCAAAGTTCCAGCAGGGTTATTTGATAATTTCGTTGTAATTAAAAGGGCAGGGGGGAATGAATGCTGAATGATGAATGCTAAATGCTGAATGCTGAATTCATAATTCATAATTCATAATTCATAATTGCTGCATTTTCCCTACTCCCTAATTTATCAGTCAAGCTTATGCCAGATACCACTCCTTCTCCTTTATTCCCAGACGCTAATTCAGAGCCAGCGATTGAGGAAAAGACTGCTGGGGTGAATATTCAACCCAACACGGCTGCTCCTTTGAGTGTCGATCGCAGTGGCAAAACCAGGCAGCTGCTAGGCATGAAAGGGGCGGCTTTAGGCGAAACCTCAATCTGGAAAATTCGTCTGCAATTGATGAAGCCGATCACCTGGATTCCCCTAATGTGGGGTGTAATCTGCGGTGCGGCTTCTTCGGGTCAATACACCTGGAGTTTAGAAAACGTATTGATTTCTGCCGCGTGTATGTTGCTGGCGGGGCCAATCCTCGCAGGTTATACCCAAACCCTGAATGATTTCTACGATCGCGAAATTGACGCGATCAACGAACCCTACCGCCCCATTCCTTCGGGAGCCATTTCGATTCCACAAGTGGTGACACAAATTTTAGTGCTGCTATTTGCCGGACTTGCGATCGCCTTTGCTCTCGATCGCTGGGCTGGACATGAATTTCCAACAATCACAGCGCTGGCGATCGGTGGTTCTTTCTTGGCATACATCTACTCTGCCCCACCGTTGAAACTGAAGCGCAACGGCTGGCTGGGTAACTATGCTCTAGGGGCTAGCTATATTGCTTTACCTTGGTGGACTGGTCACGCTTTGTTTGGCGATTTGAACTGGACAATTGTGATTCTCACTTTGATTTACAGTTTGGCTGGGTTGGGAATTGCCGTCGTCAATGACTTCAAGAGTGTGGAGGGCGATCGCCAGCTTGGATTGAAATCGTTACCAGTCATGTTTGGTGTTAATACAGCAGCATGGATCTGTGTAGTGATGATAGATCTATTTCAATTAGGAATTGCTGGTTATTTGGTCAGCATGGGTGAAAATCTGTACGCCACAATTGTGGTTTTTTTGGTCATCCCTCAAATCACATTTCAGGATATGTATTTCCTGCGCGACCCGCTAAATAATGATGTTAAGTACCAAGCAAGCGCCCAACCTTTTCTAGTTTTGGGGATGCTAGTCACTGGCTTAGCACTCGGTCATGCTGGCGTATGAGCCTGTAGCCGAAATTAGTACACAGTAAATTCACGGAGACGAATTTGAAAAACAGGCAAAGTTATCAGTGAAATTGCGCTTGGATTCAAACTAAAACTAGGGTTAATTTCTTCCGTAGGGGCAATTAATTTATTGCCCCTATATTTTGTCTAAAACTATATGGAATCTCAACAGTTTTTAGTAGTAGATAATTACCCTATTTCTCTGGCGCAAGCCATGAGATATTTACAAGCTTCTGGAAGAATGCAGTTGCTGATTGGAGATATTCTCCGCCAGTACATCATAGAAAAAGAACTACAAGCGCGAACAGATCTTGAGATTAATTCTGCCTTAACTGAGCAGGCAATGATTGATTTTCGCCTGCAAAACCAGCTAACTGATGCCAAAAAGTTTCAAGATTGGTTAATCAATCAGGGAACAGATCGGGAATCCTTTCACAGACAAATTAGTTTTGGTTTCAAACTAGACCAGCTTAAAACCTTAGTAACGGAGCCAAAACTGCAAGAGTATTTTATTGAGCGCAAGCTATTTTTAGATCGGGTGGTAATTTCTCGCATTATTGTGGAACAGCAAGAATTAGCCGAGGAATTAGGTAGCCAAATTGAAGAAGGAGCAAGCTTTGAGCAACTAGCCAAAGAATACTCTGTGGCAGATGACAGAATCGTTAACGGCATGATGGGGCCGATCAGCCGGGGAACCCTACCAGATGAACTGCGGGCAGCTATTGATATGGTTAGTCCAGGCGAAGTAGTCGGGCCGTTAGCAATAGATGGTCGTTGGGGCTTGTTTCGAGTAGAGCAATTTCTGCCAGCCTCATTAGAACAAATTCAGCTAAAGCAAGCATTACAAAATGAGTTGTTCGAGCAATGGCTAGCAGAAAAAATTCAGAAGCTAACGGTCAAGTTACAGGTGAGTTAACGATTGTTGACGCATCTGAACAGAAGCAATACATCGCCTCTCTACCTTGGGAAGAAGCGCCCCTGTGCTGGTTGAGTCCCTCTCAGCAAATCCAGTTCCAAAATCAAGCTGAGGCTCATCGCTATACTTTAGGGCAAAAGATTTGGTCTTCAGATAGTTCTGGAGAGCATTTTTTTGTCGTCTCTGGTAAAGTGCGTCTGCGTGAGGCAGAAAACCCTAAAGCGTTGGTAACTCTAGCCCCAGGAGATTGGTTTGGTGGTTTGCTTGAGATTTCCAGGGATTTAAAAGCTGTAGCTGCTAGCAAAGAAGTAGTAGTAGTGCGATGGGATACTGCACTTTGGCGGGAAGCTACATCTTTAGAACTTGAGGGATTTTGGCGACAAACGCGATCGCGCTACATACCTCAAACGCCCGACACGCCCCAACCGATATTAGGTTATCCTTTCGTCGCCAGCATCAACACAGGTGCTGCTTGCTTAACAATGGTGGCGCAGCAGTTGCAAGTATCCGCTCAACTAGAGTGGGTACAACGCCAACTGCGAGGACAAAGCCCTAAACATCTAGTCGCAGCTGGGGAAAAGTTGGGGCTACAGCTAAGAAGAATCAAAACTAGTTGGACTGACTTACCTCAGCTATCATTTCCAGCTTTAATGCTATGGCAAGAGGCACAAACAGAGCAGGGGGTGCAGGGGAAGCAGGGGGTGCAGGGGGAGAAAAACCATTCGCCCCAAGCCTCCCACTGGCTTGTAATATATGCCTTCAAAGGCGATCGCCTGATCGTTGCTAACCCCTTTAACCCCAATCAAACTTGTGAAAGTATACCTAAGTCTGTACTTGAAGCGGCTTGGGATGGGCAACTGTGGCAAGTCGAACCAATTCAAAAGCAGGAAAAGTTTAATCTCAGTTGGTTCTTGCCAGCGGTTTGGCGCTACAAGAAATTACTGGGAGAAGTGCTGTTTGCTTCCTTCACGTTGCAACTACTGGGGTTAACCACGCCGTTAATTACCCAAGTCATCATTGATAAGGTGATGGTGCAGGAAAGCCTGCCGACGTTGGATGTGATGGCGATCGCTCTTTTATGCGTGTCTGTCTTCGAGGCAATCCTAGGCATCTTACGCCTATTCATTTTCACCCACACTGCCCGTCGCCTAGATCTGAGCTTATCCGCCCAAGTGTTTCGCCACCTAATGCGGCTACCTTTGGCTTATTTTGAGTCGCGCCGAGTGGGAGATACGGTAGCACGAGTGCAGGAACTAGAGCAGATCCGTCAGTTTCTCACTGGTACGGCATTGACTGTGATTCTAGACAGTTTCTTTGCCGTAGTCTATCTGGCACTGATGTTTTACTACAACATCCAACTGACTGGAGTTGCCTTAGCCGTTCTGCCGTTATTTGCGATTTTGACTTTGGTATCAACGCCAATTCTGCGTGGTTGGCTGAATGAAACTTTCAACCGCAGTGCTGATAGTCAATCGTTTTTGGTTGAGACGGTGACAGGAATTCATGCAGTGAAAGCTCATGCTGCCGAAAGAACAGCGCGCGATCGCTGGGAAGGATTATTTGCCCGTTTCATCCGCACTGGCTTCAAAGCCTCTACTACCTCCAACATCAGCAACAACCTCGGTGACTTTCTCACCAACTTTTCTAGCCTGCTGATCCTCTGGTTCGGAGCTAAATTAGTAATTGACCATCAGCTAACTATTGGTCAGTTGGTTGCCTTTCAAATGCTTTCTGGTAGAGTTACAGGGCCACTTTTGCGCTTAGTCCAGTTGTGGCAAAACCTCCAACAAGTGCTGTTGTCTGTAGACCGAATTGGGGATATTCTCAATGTTGCGCCTGAAGCCGAAGCGGGAGCAGGTCTAGTTTTACCACCCCTGCAAGGTCAAGTTATCTTCGATCGCGTTTTCTTCCGCTACCGAGCCAACACTGAACCAGTTCTGCGGGGTATTTCTTTCACCGTGCAGCCAGGAATGTTTGTCGGTATTGTTGGACGCAGTGGTTCGGGTAAAAGTACCTTATCTAAATTATTACAACGTCTTTATCAAGTCGAATCCGGTCGCATTCTGATTGACGGCTTTGATATTAAAAGTGCTGATTTAGCTTCCCTGCGGCAACAAATCGGTGTGGTACTTCAGGAAGACTTTCTGTTTAATGGTTCCATTTATGAAAATATTACTCTTGGCAATCCTGAAATCACACCTGAGCAAGTTGTAGAAGCGGCGCGACTAGCAGTAGCCCATGACTTTATCAGCGAAATGCCCCAAGGTTACGATACCAATGTCGGAGAGCGAGGAACAGCTTTATCTGGCGGTCAGCGGCAAAGAATTGCTTTAGCTCGTTTATTTCTCTCTCAGGCTCCGGTTTTGATTTTGGATGAAGCCACGAGTGCGTTGGATAGTGAGACAGAGCAGCAAGTCTTGCAGAATATTCAAAGCATCTCGCAAAACCGCACCGTTTTCTTGATTGCTCACCGTTTTGCTCCGCTCAAACGGGCAGATTTGGTTTTGGTGCTAGAAAAGGGCGCGATCGCAGAACAAGGCACTCACGCACAATTGCTGCTACAAAAAGGCGTGTACTGGGCATTATATCAGCGTCAACGCTCTGAGGCTTAAAACAGATCGTAACTACTAAAATTACAAATTAGTTGCAGCCAGTTTGAGATGTAAACTGCTGCAACATTTTTTATTCGAGTGAAAGCCCACGTATCAGCCTTGAATGAGGCGGCTTCTTTCCAGCATAATTTCTTTGCAGAATGTCATGCGTTGAATGGAAACCGCAAATTTAATCGTAATTGAGAGTAATTGAGGTGGTATTCCGTTAGCAAGCGATTTAACCCCAGGAAGGTCGTAATTTGGATGGGCGCGATTGGCTGCTTGGTGGCGATGCACCAACTTTCGCCGATATTACTTTGTGTACTGCGATCGCATTTTCCAAATACCCTACAAACAATACGCCGCTAGACGAACGCTCCCTTGTATATCGAGCGGATCTGGAAGCGGTCGCAGGAGCAAGGGCAGCTTCAAGAAGGCTTATGCGGATGGGCTGAGTGGCTTAGCTGAACTGGAGCGATTGAAAAATGCATGATGGGTTTGAGAGGAATAGCACGCTTGTTAAGCTGTAAAATTGTTAGATCGAGAAGTCTGCAAATTACGGCGTAACTGATGCCTTGGGTGTTGCATCAAAGGGGGTAGACATTTAATATCTATTGTTGCAACATCTTCAAGAGAATTTCTGGGGAGTCCATTTTGTCCATCACTACCTCAATGAAAGCAAGTTTGTCCAGATTTTGTTCGGCTGTTTGCAGTGCCGACTCTAACTCAGCCTCAGTGCTTACCTTAACTCCCCAGCCATTATTAGCAAAAATTTCAGGCAGCTTGTGATAATTCCATCGCGCGATATCGTTGTATGGCATCTTCGCACCGTGAATGTCACGCTCTATCGTATAGCCATCGTTGTTGATCAGAAAAATAATTGGCTTGAGGTCATGGCGTAATATCGTTGATAGTTCTTGTGCCGTCATTTGAAATGAGCCGTCACCAATTAGTAGGATAGCGCGTCGCTGTGGAGCCGCGACGCAACAACCAAGCAATGAGCCAAGCGAGTAGCCAATCGAACCCCAAAGCACTTGTCCAACGAACGTGGTTCCTTTTGGAAAAGGAACTACCGAGGCTCCAAATAAACAAGTTCCAGTCTCGGCAACAACGATGTCATCTTCTTTGAGAAAATGAGCCAATCTTTGCCAAAAACGCTGTTGTGTAATTGTTGCTGTTGAGTTCGGTTGGAACTTAGTTGTGAAGCCAGCATCCAAATTCTCAACAGCAGGCTTCAAATCCAACTTTTCAGCATTGCGGTGCTGCAACCGTTTGCTTAAAGCAGGTAGGAAATCCTGCATTGCTACATTATTGTAGGCGGCAGATTCAATTTTAATATACTGCCCATGCACTTCAATCGTTCGGCTCGGATCGAGTTTGGCAGAAAATTTTCCGGTGTTGAAATCAGTCATCAAAGCACCGATACTCAACACACAATCTGCTTCTTCAATACGTCTTCGCACATAGTCTTCACTAATAGCACCATTATATATACCGATGAATTGGGGGTGTGTTTCCTCAAGCAGCCCTTTCCCCATGCTCATAGTTGCATAAGGATATCCAGTTGCTGCCAGAAGATCCCGCAATTCCTCTTGCAGGTGAAAGCGTTCCACACCTACGTCAGCAAGAATCACTGGTTTTGATGCCTTTTCGAGCATAGTAACACTTGCATCAACTGCCTGGGCTAAGGTAGCGCGATCGCTCTGTAAAACTGGTGACTCAAAAACATCTAGCGGTGCAGCCACTTCATGTGTAGCAACGTCCATCGGTAGGGAAATGTAAACAGGTAATTTTTTGAGCAAGCAGATCCCCAAAACTCTGTCAATTTCTGCTGTTGCATTCTCTGGTGTCAAATATGCTTGCGCCGCCGTTACCTTTTCATACATTTGGGCAAACATAGAGAAATCACCAGTGCCAAGGGTATGGTGGACAAGCGCTCCAGATGATTGAATTTTAGTCGCAGGAGATCCCGTAATTGCTACAACCGGAACGTGTTCGGCGTAAGCGCCAGCAATTCCATTAATGGCACTGAGTTCACCAACACCAAAGGTAGTGACTAATGCTGCAATGCCATTGATGCGACCATAACCATCAGCAGCATAGGCTGCGTTGAGTTCATTGCAGGTTGTAACCAACTCAATGCCAGGCTGATTGACAATAAAGTCGAGAAATTCCATATTGTAGTCTCCAGCGACACCAAAAATATGCTTGATGCCAATTTGTCCCAACCGAAGCACTAGATAGTCACCAACAGTACAGTTTGTCATTGTTTTAGCTTTTGTTTATTGTTTTAGGAATTAAAACATTTTTAGCAATAGCTACAAGAAGGCGTATTAGTATAGCGCTCTAAGTATTAATCCTTGTTCATCAGAACAACCTGCGCGGTACTGGTAGCGTAAGCTAATCGTCATCTAATGTGCATATCTGTAATGAGAGGGAGACAGGAGACAGGAGACAGTTTGACGGGGTGACAACTGGATCCTGTCTCCTTTAACGGCTATCTTCTGTGCAACTTAAATGAACATTAGCTTATCACTGGTTAAACAACTCTGTTTGCAATTGGGATACTTTGTCTGTATGCTGCAAATAATCGGATGGCGTTGCCGAGTCCATAAAAGCTACCTTAAAGCTTTTCTGTGCCAACTTCTCTACATCATCACCTGTTAAGTTAAACGTATCACCTACCTACAAATGTTATCAACCACGTCTGCATGAAACATCGGCGGATCGTCTGAGTTGATGGTGACGAAGACTCCAGCATCCGTCAGCCGCTTGAGTGGATGAGCTGCCATATTATGGAAAATTTTTAACTGAATGTTACTAACAGGGCAAACCGTCAATGGAATCTGCATTTCTACCAAGCGCTGTAACAATTTATGATCGAGGACGAGACGACGGCTTGTGCCAAACAACAAGCCCGGACGGTTTAATACGCTTGCCACATCGCATCTGCTGTTTTCGGCGCTAATGCAACCGAAAAATAGCATCTGCTTCATGATTTTGAATCAGGACTTACGCAACTGGCATAAAGCGAGGTGGGCAGACAGGGAACACTCATCTGAACATGACTTACTCCCGGTTAGTGTGAGGGATCTGCGCTTCAAGGCATTTGACAGACAGGCTTTAGCTATGGGGCAATTGAAATTAGACCAAACACATATGAACGTCTGGACGTTTTAGTTGCTGGATTAAATAATTAGAAAGTAAGTTGCGCTTAATTTTATAAATAGTTTGACCTGTTCGAGCGGCTAAATTTTTTGATCTCAGTCAAACCAGCATAGCACAAGCAGTATGGTTTTTATGAATCCGAACTTTACGACATTGCACAGAGTAAATGCCAGTTAATTATTTGATTTCGATTGTGTTAATCCTCAATATTTCAACGAATTTTACACGCCTTTTATGTTACTTCCGTAGAATTTTGAGATAAATCATTGGTAACAACATAATACGCTCTATCGGTAGAGGTATTAACCCGGAACAGTTTGACTTTTTTATCAGCAGCGAACGCTATTATTTTGATAATTTTACCGCATTGTAAATTTGATTCGCTCGATTTCAATAATTAAATATTTTTATATTCTTCTTCACTAAATGTATGATCAACTAAACGGTTTGCCTTTAAAAGAGAGTAATTAACTTTGTCTAGACTATCAATATAAAACATTAAAGTATTGGACCCATACCACGCATCTA
>DATNQH010000228.1:0-13902 GCA_036704105.1 Leptolyngbyaceae cyanobacterium
GTTTTTGCGCTCAGGCGATCAAGCAACAAAATGTTTTTATTATTCCCGACACTTTAGCCGATGTTTAATATGTGAACTGCGGATAAAGTCAAATACGGTTCCGGTGCTGAGAAAACCAGTAGATTCTCTGGGTTATTCAAGTTTGAGTCGCGATTTAAACTTGATTTTAAACTTGCCAAAAGCTCTTGGGTTAAGCCATACTCGTGAATTCCCGGACAAATAAGGACTTTCATCAGTTTAACTTATAAAGATGAAGAAAACTTTCAGTGTTCCTACTGTAGTGACTTCTGCCCTAATAACACGAAACTTTGAAGAATACAACCTCGTTTTCAATGTATCTAAAGTTTAAATGATCGTTGTCCCACGCCAACGCCTCAATGCCTCGAAAAACGGTTTATCCTCAGCAAAAACCGTTTGCAGCAATAATAATTGCCTTGGCGATCGCGAAGCAGCCAGGCTGGAAGCTCTTTATCAGTGTAAGATTCTCGACACTCCAGCAGAAAAAGAATTTGACGAGATCGCGCAATTGGCGGCGTTGATTTGTGGAACTCCCATTGCTTTGATTAGCTTGATTGACGATCACCGCGTGTGGGTTAAAGCAAAGGTGGGTTGGGACGTAGTTTCAATTTCTCGTCACATCAGTTTTTGCGCTCAGGCGATCAAGCAACAAAATGTTTTTATCATTCCCGACACTTTAGCAGATGAAAAATTCGCTAAAAATCCACTGGTAACAACCAATCCCCATATTCAGTTTTATGCTGGTGTTCCTCTAATTACATCCGACAATCTAGTTCTTGGAACACTTTGCGTCATTGATCGCCAACCACGAGAACTCAATTATCAGCAAATTGAAGCACTGCAAACATTGAGTCGCTCTGTTGTCAAATTGCTGGATCTGAGGCGAAAAGCAACTCTTGTCGAACCAACAAATTTGTTTTTGCATGGGAAGAAAAGCAAACATTTCTTCACTAGGATGGCGGCTGGATTGGCGTTAGCGTCAGCAATTTTGCTTGGGGTGGGTTTAGTTTCATATCGCAGCCTCACTACTTTAGTTCATAACAATGACTGGCAAATCCAGCACTATCAAGTACTAGAAGATTTGAAAGATATTCACTCTGCGCTCCAAAAGGCAACAATTGCTAAACATCGCTACATCGCCAGCAGACAAGTAAGTTATTTGCCACCTTTTTACGATGCCGCAAAAGAAATGCAGTCAAAGATTGCGCTGCTACAACAAACTGCTAATAATTCTTATCAGCAGAGGCGACTAGCTACTTTGAAGCTATTAATCCAGCGAAATGTCAAGATTCAGCAGATAGCTGTTTCAATCCCCAATTGGGATTTACACACAACAAGCCCCGATTCTTTAGTTAAAATACCACATTCTCGTTCGGGGATGGCGATCACTCCGAATCAAAACCGCTATAACTTCAGCCAGACTGAGCAAGTTGGGGGAACATCGCTGGTATCGCAATTACAGCAGGATAAAAAGCTCACTGATCGAATCGAAGGAATCTTAAGTGAGATGGAGCGAACGGAAAAAGCCCTGCTGCAAGAGCGATCGCAAGAGGAAATATTACGAACTCGTCAATCATTTTTGACTTTCTTTGCTGGCATTGGCCTCAATTTTTTGATTCTGGCTGGAGTCTACTACTTAACTTATCGAGAGATTAGCGATCGCAAGCAAACAGAAGCCGCATTATCACAAGAGCGAGATTTCACAGGTGCGATTCTAGACACAGTAGGCGCTTTGGTTGTAGTTCTCGATCCACAAGAGAGAATTATTCGCTTTAATCGAGCTTGCGAACAAACTACTGGTTACAGTTTTGGCGAGGTGAAAGACAAGTATTTTTGGGAGCTATTTCCCACGCCAACTGACGCAGATACGGTGAAAATCCATTGGGAGCAACTGCTGGCGCGTCAGTCTGACAACTCTTATCAAAACTATTGGCTAACGCGATCTGGCTTTCGCCGCCGCATTGCTTGGTCTAATACTACTCTGCGAGATCGCACTGGTGCAGTTGAATATGCGATCGCTTTTGGCACCGACATTACAGAAAACTCTCGCGCCGAAGAAGCACTCCGAAGTAGCGAACAACATTTAAGAAATATTATCAATAGTTTATTCACGTTTGTTGCCGTACTCACTCCTGAAGGCATTTTAATTCAAGCAAATCAAGCACTTTTAGAGGTAGCTGCTCTCAAACCTAAAGATGTATTAGGAAAACACTTGACACAAACATACTGGTGGTCTTATTCCCCTAGCATACAACTTGAAATGCAAACAGCTATTGAGCGGGTAAGTCAAGGGGAAAGAGTGCGCTATGAGGTGGAAGGGCGCGTCAGTGACAATCAATTTATAAATATTGACTTTGCTCTCACCCCGATGTTTGACTCGGCAGGCAAAGTTAGCTTTCTAATTGCCTCTGGAATTGATGTCACCGAACGCAAGCAGGCAGAAGTAGCACGAGTGCAAGCGTTGGATCAACTCAGCAGCAGGGTGAACGAACTGAAACAGCGTAACCGCGAGATTACCTTACTCAGTGAAATGAATGATTTCCTCCAAGCTTGTTTGACGGTAGAAGAAGCTTGCACTACACTGGCTCAACTTGTGGAACCTCTGTTTCCTTGGGCTTCTGGAGAGATATTTTTAATTTCTAATGGTAAAAAATTGGTAGAACCAGTTGCTACTTGGGGCGTTTCCCAGTTATCCGATTTGAAATCATTTATACCAACTGATTGTTGGGCGTTGCGGCGGGGTAAACCGCATTGGGTGGATGACCCCGATAATGGTTTATTGTGCAAACATTTACACCGCGCTTTACCCGCCCAATCTCTCTGCATACCGATGATGGCACAAGGGGAAGCGTTGGGTGTGCTTTACTTGAGTTCCCAAGAAACAGGCACTTTAACGCCAGCCAAACAACAGCTAGCCACAACAGTAGCGGAACATATTGCTTTGGCGATGGCAAATTTAAAACTACGAGAGACACTACAAAATCAAAGCGTCCGCGATGCTCTGACTGGACTGTTTAATCGGCGTTACATGGAAGAATCCCTAAAACGGGAGATGCAACGATGCGATCGCAAACAGCAACCCCTCTCGATCATCATGATTGATGTTGATCGCTTTAAGCGCTTTAATGACACCTTTGGTCATAATGCTGGTGATGCCGTACTGCGCGAACTAGCACAGTTGTTACAAAAATATGTCCGGGGTTCCGATATTGCTTGTCGTTACGGTGGTGAAGAATTCACGCTGATCTTACCAGAAGCTTCCTTAGACGTAACCCAACAGCGTGCCGAGCAAATTAGGACAGCAGCTAAGCTGCTAAATGTAGAATGTAACGGTCAGTCAGTTGGTGCCATCACCCTGTCTATGGGAGTGGCTAGTTTTCCCACTTATAAACAAGATCCAGAAGCGGTAATCAAAGCTGCTGATGAGGCACTGTATCGGGCAAAAAACGAAGGACGCGATCGTGTCATTGTTGCCCCCTTCTAAAGCAGGGGGAGCGGAGGGTGCAGGGGAAGCAGGGGAAGATGAGTAAAATTACGAATTACGAATTACGAATTATCAATTACCTCATCCCCCCATAGGGGATGTTAACCTAGTTAAAGAATGGGTACTGCAAGCTGTAGCGGGGTATGGGGATTAAAAACCCACAGTACCTAAAGCATTAACGAACAACATCTATCCTTGTGAGGAAAGTAAATTGGTAGCCATCCCTGAAAAACAGCAAACACAAGCATCGGCACAAGCTTCTGGCGAAGACAGAGTTGCAGTCTTGCTCATGGGCTATGGAGAAGTTGAGAGTTACGAAGATTTCGCTAACTACAACGAACAGGCATTGAATCTACTCACAGCCAAGTTTGCACCAGTGCCAACGTGGATTTATCCTCCTTTGGCAAAGCTTTTGGCAATGTTTGACTTGCATGAGTGGAGCCATCAACATAACAACTTTGTGTCGCCTCACAATGCCATCTTTGAACAGCAACGGGCAGGAATTGAGAAACACTTGCAAGCCAAATGGGGAGAGCGAGTTCAAGTATTCAAAGCCTTCAACTTCTGCGCTCCTTTCCTTCCCGAACAAGTACTGACAGAAATTAAGCAACAAGGATTTGATAAGCTGCTTATTTATCCTCTGTTAGTTGTGGATTCTATCTTTACTAGTGGCATTGCTGTTGAGCAAGTTAACAATGCCCTGGCGACGCTAGCTGATGGTGAGGAACACTGGGTTAAAGGACAGCGCTACATTCCTTCGTTCTATAATGAACCAGCATACATCGATTTGATGGCTCAACTGGTTGAAGAGAAAATTGCCTCTGATCTAGCAGCAGCATACCTACCTTCTCAAATTGGTATTGTGCTGATGAATCACGGTTGTCCTCACAAAGCCAAGGGATTCACTTCTGGCATTACCGAAAGTCAAACTCTTTACGATCTAGTACGAGACAGGCTGATCAACCGCTATCCTTTGATTTCAGTTGGTTGGCTCAACCACGATACACCCTTAATTGAATGGACGCAGCCCAATGCTTTTGGTGCAGCAAAGAACTTGATTGAATTGGGTGCGAAAGCGATCGTGTTTATGCCGATTGGTTTTGCAACAGAAAACCACGAAACCTTATTAGACGTAGACCATATCATTCATGCTCTGCAACGCAAGTATAAAAATGTAAGCTACGTACAAATGTCTTGCGTAAATGATCGCCCCGAATTTCTGCAAATGGCAGCCCAATGGGCTGATGACCATATTAATGCTCTATTATCAGAGCAAGCAGTTGCAGTCAATCTTCAGCTAGCTGTAGCTCAAGCTCACCACCATCACCACGACCACGAGCATCATCACGATAGTGGGCATCATCACCATCACTAACTGAATGCAGCAATGATGAATGCAGCAATGATGAATTCATTATTGCTGCATTCGCAGTGTATATCAGCCTGGAAAATTGGAATTATTCAAAGCGATCGCAGTTAGTAAATGCCAATTCCCGCAACGATTCAAACTGTCGCCACTAGTAAAAGACTGTGCGCGTTCTGTGGCGTGGAAGTGCTTTATATTCAGGTTTTTGTCCTCGATTCCACAAGAAATAGTCTAATTTGAGGGATGATACTTTATGCCCCAAATTGCGTGCCTCTTTTCCCATTAGTTCTACGGCATGAACAGCACAGGCGCGGATCTCAATTTCTTCTTTTGAACCGGAGGGAATTAATTCGCCAGCGTCGATCCGAGAAGCAAGTGCTTCTTCATATTGGAGAATGCCATCAACTCGCAATACGTGGGGTACAAGGTTGTCGGCAAAAATTGTCAGGCGATGCAGATCGTTGAAGAAGCCATAACTTTGATTGCCAAGCGCCAGTGATAAATCGGCAGCGCAGAGTTGAGCGCGTTTGTAAAATGGCACTTCTTGGCGATCATACTGTTCGACATCCTGGAAATAGGGCATTTCTGCCAATAATTGCACGAGTCGTTCAGCCGATGACTCAGCGGCGTTGACTAAACCAACAAACTCTGCTTTAAATTCAGCGCGCAGGTACTCTCCCAAGTCATTCAAAGCTGAGGCGAAGAGAGTCATTAGTTCTCTTACAGGTTCTGACTTGAGATTTTGTTCAAATATTGTGGCACAGTCACGATCTGTCAGACGAGTTAGTTCATATGCAGTAAAAGGCCCTTTGGTTTCAAACCGATCTTTCAGGCTGGAAGCGATGGTGAAGTAGCCTGAGAGGTTGGGACGTTTGCGGATGTGAGGAAAATAGCCAGAACCAAAGTTAACCGTACTCAGAGTTAAGATGTAGGCTACAGTCTCGTCGGGATGAGACAGATAGTGATAACGAGGATCGAGCTGGGGTGAGATAGTTTGTTCCAGTGGCAAAGACGCGACGTAAGCTGGAATGCTACGCTCGTCAATACGAACATGAGTTGCTTTGGCGACTACCTCTTTTGCAGCTGCACGAACCTGGTCTAGTAAACCTAAGTTCATATCACATTCACCTCAATCCTGCACATCGGCATCTTATAATATTACTCATAAGATGCCCAGATGCCTTCTGTTAGATGACATCGGCAAGTTCTTTTGGTAAGTCAAATTTGCCATCTGCACCGGGTTTAAAGTCAAGCACGTTATACACGGCATCAATATTCAAAGCACCGTAAATGTGAGGAAATAGTTCCTCTGTTTCCAATCCTTCATATTTAATCTCAGCCTTGACGCGATCGCTGTCAATACAAAGTAATATTAATCCCTGTTGATGCAAGAAAAATCTATTTGCCACCTGGATAATTTGTAAAGGTGTAGAACAGTGGATAAATCCTTCAGAATCTAGTGTATCACCGCGATAAATTTGAGAAAGCTTTGCCTTGTCCCATTGTTGGCGCTGCGTGATGTGTAAAATGACATTCATTGCCATAAGCCCTACTGGAGTTTCTGAAACTTCTCTAAGGCTGCAACCATAGCAGGAGGCCAGCGGCGGATATTTGCTACCCAGTTGATGTCTTTGTAACGGTTATCAAGTCCAACTGCTGCTACCCAATTACTTTCGGCTTCACCTCGTTTTCCTTGTTCCCACAAAGCAGCAGTCAGTGCAGCGCGTATATCAGCAAATTTAGGATATTTACGAATTATATTGCGCATTTGGCGAATTGCTTCGTCTTTTCGATCTGTCTGATATAAAGCAAGGGCGTAGTTAGCACGGGCAAAAGCGAAGTTGGGAGAAATGTCTGCTGATTTTTTGTAGTTAGCGATCGCCCCCTCCCAATTTCCCATTCCTGCTTCGGCATTCCCTCGGTTGTTATATGCCATTGCATCGTTGGGGTCAAGTTCCAACACATGATTATAATCAGCGATCGCCTGATCCCACTTGCCTAATCCTTCCAAAGCTGTGCCACGATTTAAATAAGGATCGGTGACATCAGGAGCAAGTTCCATCGCTTTATTATAGTCAGCGATCGCCGACTCTAATTTGTTCTGGCTAACTTTGGCATTACCCCGGTTACTCCAAACAGCAGGATTATCAGGATATTGTTCAATAATTTTTGACCAGTAGCTTTCAGCTTCAGCAAAATCGCCTTTGTTTGTTAAATCGAAAGCTTTGTTACCTAATTCATCGAGTTCTTGTAACTGTTCTGCTGTTAGATTAGCCGATGGCGATTGTGCTATTGCAGGCTCAACCCACCCGAAAAGCAAAAATACACTCAATAAAATTACTATTATTCGCATCATCGATAGTATTAGGGTAATGGGTAATGATGAATGTTGAAATCTGAAATCTTTTAATTCATAATTCATAATTCATAATTCATAATTTTCTCCCAACTACCGCGTTCCCGAGTACCACATTGCCACTTCATCCTTCATCCTTCACACTTCATACTTTAACGACAACTGTTGATTGGGAGGATTGAAACCCAGGTGCTTGTATGCTGCTGGGGTAGCAACACGGCCGCGCGGTGTCCGCTGGAGGTAGCCAATTTGCATCAGGTAAGGTTCATAAACTTCCTCAATTGTTTGGACATCCTCACCTGTAGCAGCAGCCATTGTTTCTATCCCCACCGGGCCACCACCAAACTGTTCAATCATCACACCTAGCATTTGTCTGTCTGTCCAATCCAAACCGCACGGATCTACTTGGAATAATTCCAGTGCTTCTGCGGCTACGTTCTGAGTAATTGTTCCTGTTGCCTTGACTTCAGTATAGTCTCGCACTCGTTTCAACAGTCGATTGGCAATTCGAGGCGTTCCTCTGGAACGACGGGCAATTTCTAAAGCACCATCTTCAGTAATTGGTGTTTGTAGTAACGCTGCGGTGCGCAGGATAATCTGGCTCAATTCCTCTGGTTCATAAAAACGTAAGCGCTGAATTGAACCAAAGCGATCGCGCAATGGTGAAGATAGCGCCCCAAAGCGAGTCGTTGCCCCTACTAGAGTATACTTTGGCAGCGGTATACTGCGAGTCTTAGCACTTGTACCCTTGCCAATCGTGATATCCAATCGATAATCTTCCATTGCTGGGTAGAGAATTTCTTCTGTCATCCGAGACAGGCGATGGATTTCATCGATAAACAGAATGTCTCCTGGCTTTAAACTCACCAGTAGTCCCATAATATCCCTTGGCCGTTCCAGGGCTGGCGCACTAGTAATTTTGCAGTTTACACCCATATAGGATGCTAAAATTAGCGCCATTGTGGTTTTACCTAAACCAGGCGGGCCATATAGCAGCAAATGATCTAAAGTTTCGCCTCTGGCTTTAGCCGCTTTGATCGCAATGTCTAACACATCCTTCAGATCTTTTTGCCCAATATAATCAGCAAAGCTTTGAGGGCGAATGCTTTGTTCCTGCTTACCTTGCTCATCAGGGGCTGCTTGGGGTTGCAGCAGATCTGATTCTGGAGGAACTGGGCGATCGCTTTTTTGCTGTTTCGGTCGTTCGGGTTCTTGTGGCTGTTTTTTAGAAGAGATAATTGCCATGATTCAAGGGTGTGGGGAAAGGATGAAGGAGTAGGCGAAGCCTTCCCGAAGGGTAGGATGAAGGGTAAAGGGTAAGAGGTTCGAGGTTCGACTTTTGAATGCTTTAATGTTTGCACGGGCAGGTTTATTAGTTTATACATCATCACACTAATATTCTTGTTTAACCCGACCCTACTGACGATCATACAGACGCGATATATCGCGTCTCTACATCCTTCACACTTCATACTTCATCCTTTTCTAGTCTTAAGCCCCCAATTCCTAGTATTTAGATATAATCTCTGGAGTCATCACCAGGTGCAACAAATTATCATGCTGGCTAAGAGAATCTTACCTTGCTTGGATGTGAAGGCGGGGCGGGTAGTTAAAGGTGTTAACTTTGTTAATCTTCAAGATGCAGGCGATCCCGTTGAACTGGCAAAGGTTTACAACTCTGCGGGGGCGGATGAGTTGGTGTTTTTAGATATTACAGCCACTCACGAAGACCGAGGCATTATTCTTGATGTGGTTTACCGTACTGCTGAACAAGTTTTTATTCCCCTGACTGTAGGTGGTGGAATTCAATCCTTAGAACAAATTAAAAATTTGTTAAGAGCCGGAGCAGATAAAATTAGCATAAATTCTGCTGCTGTGCGCCAGCCAGACTTGATTAATCGGGCAAGCGATCGCTTTGGCAATCAGTGTATAGTTGTGGCTATCGATGCGCGGCGGCGGCAAGATCCTAACAATCCTGGTTGGGATGTGTACGTGCGGGGTGGACGAGAGAACACTGGCTTAGACGCTTTGCTCTGGGCGAAAGATGTCGCTTTTCGTGGCGCTGGGGAGTTGTTAGTAACGAGTATGGATGCCGATGGTACTCAAGCGGGGTACGACTTAGAATTGACGCGAGCGATCGCCGAATCTGTAGAAATTCCGGTTATTGCCTCTGGTGGTGCCGGAAGTTGCGAACATATCTATAGCGCACTTACTCAAGGTAAAGCCGAAGCAGCTTTATTAGCTTCTCTTTTACATTACGGGCAATTAAGCGTCGGGCAAATCAAATCTTATTTGAGCGATCGCAACTGTCCAGTCCGTCTGCTCCCCTAACATAAGTGATTTAGATTACTGTAGCAGTTAAACTTAATCTGAACTTAAGGACGATTTTCTGAGAGAGAGTTAAGATATATGAAATATCTTTTAAAACTTTTACAAAATGCTGACATTTATTCTAGTTTTTGATGTAGCTTTGGTAGCTTGGTCGCTGCACCTGATGGAGGAGGCGGTTGAGAGCAAAGAGTTTTCTCATATGCTGGCAGGTTTTTTAGTAGCAGTGAGTGCTGCGGCGATGCTAGTAGTTTATTTCCTGATGAGTAACTGTATGACCTACCTGCTGCACGGATATTAGCAAGGCGCGAACTTAACTTGACAGATTCCCAAAAATTAAGCTAAAATAAAAAACGCTCATGGGGTTATAGCTCAGTTGGTAGAGCGCTGCAATGGCATTGCAGAGGTCAGCGGTTCGAACCCGCTTAGCTCCATATTCATTCAACTTAATTAATAAAGCCTAGTATGTGACTTAAAGCATAACTTTGCTTCTGTCGCAGGCATACAATTTAAAAGTATCACGGCTGATTTGCTTATACAGCATAAGTAAAACCCAAGTCAATCAGTTGTAACTAGCTCTTAACAGGTGCATGACTAACTAACCAGCGATGCAAAACGATCGCCACAATTGCCAGAACCACCATCAAAGCTGGAATAACCCCCAAACCTGCTTTGTCAGCAATCCAGCCCAACCCAGTAGGAATAGTGGCTGCACCCAAACTACCAACGCTGCTCAAAAAGCCGATCGCTGCTGGAACAATACTACTAGGTACGCGCTGTGGCATCAGCCAAATTGTGATTGGATAAATAGCAGCAAGGGAAAAGCCAATTAACGGCAGACTTAATAACTGGCCAGGCGGCACCAACCACCAAATTCCTAAGCCAGCCAGCAGCAGCATCAAAGAGAAATCAATAGTACGGACTGCACCCAGATACTTTACTATTTGCCCCGTTGCGAATCGTCCTAGCGTTAGCCCCAACCAGTAGCCACTGACACTGTAACCAGCAATCCATGCTGGTGTTCCTCGGCTGACGCTTTGCACCGTATAAGCCCAATTGCCCAAAGAAGCTTCTGTACCTACATATATCAGCAGAAACGTTCCCGCCACCAAGACTGTGGGTTTTCGCAATGCTAAACTTAGATTTGCTTTGGCATCCGTACCGGAGGCTGCTACTCGCACAGTCATTGGCTGGTAGTTGTGCCAAACTGCCCAAAGCATTCCCACAATCGTCAGCCCTACCACACCTGCAATAACTAGATAAACGTATCGCCAATTGATTCCCAGTGTAAGTAACAGTGTTGCTAAAGCAGGGCCGAGCAATGCACCGATGCCATAGAAAGCATGGAGCAAACCCATCAAATTGGCATTGTCCTGCTTGCTAGCTATAAAGGTATTAATCCCGGCATCGATTAGTCCAATTCCTAACCCTAACAGCGTTCCGGTTGCAACCATGACAAACCAGTGAGTAGTAAACGCATAGATACTTAAGGCACTGGTGAGTATGATGGCAGCAATTAGCAGCATTCGGGCAAGTCCAACGCGGCTACTTAGTAGGCTACTCGTTAGTGCCGCGATCGCGTATCCTGTCACTTGGCTGAGAAACAATAGCGTCACGGTTGCGGGGGTCAGGTTGTAAGTTTTCAGAATTGAGGGTAGCAGAACTCCCAACCCTCCTTCAGCAATGCCAATAGCAATAAATGCGTAAAATGCTAGAGCGACACCGATCCAAGCTGGATGGGTACGCCTCGATCGCAATAATGGCATGATGCACCTCTATTAATTTAGGACTCAAACTGCCAAAGGACTCGTACATCGATAACTCGCATTGCAGCGCGTTCCGCAGCTTCCAACCCAGTGTCGCTATCCTCATACACGATGCAGTCAGTGGGTGCAACTCCCATTCTTTCAGCAGCTAATAAGAAAAGATCGGGAGCGGGTTTACCTCGTGCTACATCTTCTAAAGTAACAACTGTATTAAAGAGCGATCGCAGTTTAAGTGCATTAAGTGTTGATTCGACCACAGCGCGTTGTCCGTTAGAAGCAACTGCCATCGGTACTTGCCCATAATTAGCTCGTGCTATCTCTGCAACTGCTTCGACTTCCTGCAGATTATGAATTAACGCTTCAAACTGCCGCTGTCTTTCCGTGTCAAGTGCGATCGCTTCTAGCTCATAACCAAAGCTTTTATTAAACATCTGAATTAGCTCGAAAGCGGAAACACCGCCGCGTTCGTAGAACCAAGCTTCAGGTAGATGGGCACCAAATGTCTGAAATGCCAACACCCAAGTTTGAAAGTGAACGGGTAAGCTATCAGCTAGAGTCCCGTCACAGTCAAAGATTAATCCCGCGTAGGGCGGAACTGGTGCGATCTGTTTACTATTGCTTTTACAGCCTGGAACAACTGAACTCAAATTGCAACTCATAATCACTTCTGGTTGGTTTGTATTTGTTCGTGTCCTTGGAACTATGGTAATTTGTTTGTTAGAAAAACAAACTTATATTTAAATTGTTTCTTGTGAAAACAAACTTTTATGATCAACCCCTAGCAACCAACCCAGGTTTACTCAAACAAATAAACGTCGCCCGTCTGCTTGAATTACTGAGGTGTCACGCACCGATGACCCGTGCTGAATTAGCGCGGGCTACAGGACTGACTCGCTCAACAGTAACGGTTATTACTGGTGAATTGATTGCAGCACGGTTAGTTCAGGAAAGTGGAGAAATTATTCCCAGTCCTGGAGGTGGTCGTCCTGGTGTGGGTTTGAAACTTAACCCCGAAGGTGCGTTTTTCATTGGTGCGGCGATCGAAGTGGAACATTTGACTGTTGTGCAAATGAACCTAGCAGCTCGAATTGTCACCCGCATTCAGGAACCGTTAAAAGGAAGCACCAATCCAGAGACAGTTCTCAACCAATTGGTTGAATTGATTTCATGGGTACGACAGGCGAATCCTTTTAGTCAACAGCGGTTAAGAGGAGTGGGACTAACCGTTCAAGGAACTTTAAATTTGGAAGGAGTAGTTATCTGCGCGCCTTTCCTCAACTGGTATGGAGTAGATCTGCGTCGATATTTGGAACCTCACATCGATTTACCTTTGTTTGTCGATAACGATGCGAATGCAGCTGCTCTAGCTGAAGTATATCTAGGTAGTGCGATGCCAAGCACGAGCCTACTGTACATCCTAATCAACAAAGGGATGGGCGCTGGAATTATTATTGATAACCGAGTGTTTCGTGGGGCTAATGGAACTGCAGGTGAAGTGGGTTCGTTGTTAATCGATTCAGGCGGAACTAGTTGCGATCGCCAACAAGATTTAGGCGAGTTAGTCGGTAAAGAAGCGTTACTAAATCGCTATCAAGAACGACGAGGAGAAGCCACAGATTTTAATAGTTTGGTGGAACGCTTGGCGCAAGGCGAACCAGCAGCACAAGCGATTGTCCAAGACTGGGCTGAGATTTTGGGGCGGGGATTAATTAGTTTAGTTAGTACCCTAAACCCAGAACAAGTCTTAATTGGCGGCCCGCTCACCGTGTTGTTTCCTTATATAAAAGAGCGATTAAATGCCATGCTACGGGATTGTATGCCACGTCATGGTAAATCTGGGTTTTTTAGTAATCCCAAAGCTCGTTTCGATATCTCTGTATTTGGTGAAGATGCATCCGCCATCGGTGGAGCCGTGTTAGTTTATCAGTCACTATTCCGAGTTCCAGATCTAGTGTTGCTAGGAGGAGACATCCGATCACTTAAATATTAGTGTAGTATTTGCAATACAGTAACACTACATTCGTTGATGCGAAATATGAGTATATTAGTTTATCCCTTTTGTTCTCCGATCCTATTGGAGAATTTTTCTATATATTTAGAGAGTTTTTACATATACGAACAGGGAAGTTACAGAGGACACAGAGTCAAGAGTTAGAGATAATTTCATGAATTATTTGATCTGGTTATATAAGTAATGAACAGAATTGAAGTTGAACAAAGAACAATTTTGGTAGGCTTAGCCAGGAGCCATGGCTACGGGCTAAATCATCTCCTTTCAGACATGGATTCTCGGTGAGTTTTTATTGCTCCTAAAAAATATTATTTGGATTTGATCGCATCGAACAAAAAGATTCTACCTGGGATAAAGTTGGTATCTTTCCGTTCTTAGATAGTAATACAAATACAGTTGTCTATGAGTTTAAAAAAGTTATTCAACTTTTAGCAGCAGCTAATCCCAACGTTTTAGAATTAGTTTGGTTGAGTCAAAAAAAACCATTACCAGAAGATTTTGTCATTCAAGACGTACCGCTAACTAAAGACGAGATGAATGCTTTTTTGGAGTATTTATATAACTTAATTAGAG
>DATNQH010000229.1:0-19199 GCA_036704105.1 Leptolyngbyaceae cyanobacterium
TAAACTTCTGGCAAAAATATTTTTGGGTAGAAAAGAATACAGGAGTTAGAAATCAGAAGACAGAATATTTAATTCTTCATCTCCCCTCGCATCAGAAAGCATTCCCTATCTCTGCTCTCTTCTATCCTCCTGACGTAAGACTTACGACTTACGACTTAATTACTGACTTCTGCAATTTATTTGCCAAGTTGATGAATTAATTCTAGAAGTTCAGCATAATCAGTGATAGGTTTAGCAACAAACTTATCTGCTTCAGAGGTTTCTAGCAGGGCTTGCCGCTCATTTAACATTGCATATGCTGTCACCAAGATTATAGGAATATGGGCAGTGTAGGGATGATTTTTTAACATCCGAGCTATATCTGCTCCACTAACTGCTTGACCTTGCCACTGCGCTCCAGCCAAGTTAACATCCATAATTACTAAATCTATATCTTTAGCTTGACACAGGCAGAAAATCTCTGCTGGCTCATCTGTTATATCAACATTATGACCTCCAAGACGATGAATAAGTTTAGCCGTACTATGAGCTAAAGTGCGATCATCATCTACAAGTAATATATTCAAATTACCTCCAAAATCACACTTTCAGGCTGAAGATAAAAGCAAAAAATCACACTAATACATCAAATGAAATCAAGTGCCTAATACTTAATAAGCTAACAATTACTATTACTATTTCCTTCGTTCCAACGATACAAAATAGATAAAAGTCAAATCTGACTTGAGATATAAAAATAGTATTACAACACTACAAAATTTTTAATAAAAATTAATATAAAATTCTATTTGATTTATGAACTTCGAGCGTAGGTGGGCAATGCCGGGCTACAAAATTCCCAGCAATCTACTCTTGGGAAGGAACAGTAAAGCTGACGGTTGTGCCTTGAGAACCAGCACCTAACCAAATTTCGCCTCCCATTAGCTCTACTAAACGTTTACAAATAGTTAAACCCAAACCTGTACCACCATAGCGACGTTTGATTGAACCATCAGCCTGTACAAACGGTTCAAACAATAAATCTTTTTTGCTCATATCAATACCAATTCCTGTATCAGACACAGAGATTTCTACTAAAGCTGCGTCAGAGCGTTTAATTGCCTTGACGCAGACTTGTCCTTGCTGAGTAAATTTAAAGGCATTAGAAAGCAAGTTAGTCAGTATTTGCCTGAGCTTGATTCTATCGGCATAAATATTATCAACTTCACACTCAATTACTAAAGAAATTCCCTTGCGATCGCTCTCTAATTGAAACAGACGACACTGTTCTTCTAGTAAGGGGCGAAGCTTAATTATTTGCCAATCTACCAGCATCCGCCCTGCTTCAATTTTGGCGAGATCTAGGACATCGTTGATCAGGTCAACGAGATTTTCTGCTGATTGATAGGCAATGTCAATGTATTCCTTTAGCTCTTTCTCATTGTCATAAAAGCCTTCTTTGAGCAGTTTTAGATAGTTGAGTGTAGAAGCTAAGGGCGTGCGCAATTCATGACTGGTAGATGAAAGAAAATCTGACTTGAGCCGATTAGCTTCCTCTGCCATAGTACGGGCATCATGTAGTTCTTGATTACGCATTTCCAACAGTAAACGCTGCTGGTGTTCGTATTGATAAAGCCGATTCTGCATTACTGCCATTGTCAGATGGTTTGCCAAAGATTGCACTAATTCAACTTCTTGGGTCATCCAGTTTCTGGCTTGATTCTTTTTCAACTCTCGCCAAGCTGAAAATGAGTCTCTCACTCTTAAGTTACGCTCGTCTGGATCGAATCTACCAGCCCAGATAATATCAGTATCTATCTCATCCCGGAAGATGGTAAGGCAACCCAAAGATTGCCCGTTATATTGCAGTGGCATTACTAGCAAGCTGCGGATATTGGTATATTTAAAGAAAGTGACAACATCTATTAATTGTGTTTCCTGGTAAATATCGTCGATCGCTTTGTAACTAATTGCTTGTTCTTTACCTTCACTGCTCATAAGCTGTTGCCAGAAGGAGAAATCCTCCAGCATTGCTTTTGATTTTTTTTCAGAGACAAAAGGTTGTTTGTTGTAAGTGTAAATTTCCGGTGCAGATTCCTCGCCAGTAGAGGTAAGATATAATCTTCCTCCAGAACCTTGGACGTTGTTAACAATGCTTTCTAGGGCGATTTGCAGAATTTCGTCAATTTTGAAAGGAGAGTGGAGTAGGGTAGAAATTTGGTTAATCAGTTCTTCCCGATGGGCTTTTTCTCTAGCTTGTGTTAGTAGATGAGATTGAGCGATCGCGATCGCTACTTGATCGGCAATTAATTGAACTATCTGTAACTCTTGCTTTTCAAAAGCTCTCGCTTCGGCGTGATGGGAAACTAGTAAACCCCACAGGTGCTGATGATGGACAATTGGCACCACGAGGGAAGATTGTACTCCCATAGCAGTGAGATATTCCACATGACAAGGATCGACTGGACGCTTGAGGATGTCTGTAATCGCTGTTGTTTGTAATTGTTCAACTGTCAAATCTCCCGTCGTGTTGGGACAATCTACGCGAGAGAGCGTAATTTGCTGCTGCGGTACGTCTATAATTGAACGGATGCGAGCTTTAACAAACATCTCTCGTGCATGAGGAGGGATATCTCCAGCGGGAAAATGCAGCCCCAGCAATGATGGTAGGCAATTAGGAGCAATTGACTCTGCGATTACTTGTCCCGCGCCGTCTGGATGAAATTTGTAAATTTTGACTCGATCTGTGTGTAAAAACGATCGCACTTCTTCTACTGTGCAATTTAGAATCTCTTGTAACTCCAAGGATTGACGAATGCGATGAGTCATCCTCCAAAGCAAAGTATCTTGAGTGAGCTTAGCTGCTGCACTCTTGTTTATGTTTTTATGCTTCATTTTATTAAATAAGATTAATAAATTTGCAACTTGAATTTAATTTAAGCCAATTATATCTGGCATTTATATGAGTAACAAACTGCTCTTGCTTTAAATTAAACAAGGAGCCTATAGTTGGAATCAGTTGCGGCAAGAGCATCAGGAAATTATACCCGATCTATATCGAGCATTTCTTAAAGCGATAAATCTGGAAGGGTAAAATTTAAAAGAGGTATTATGCCAAGCGAATTACCGCAAAGCTAATTTTAGCAATTCCAATCGCCGCCTGCAAACTTAGTGAATGCAGATTTGCGGTCAGCTTCGTTTAATTCAATTACCACCGAACCCGATGGTTAAATTTCATCCGCTCCGCAATCGTATCTTTTTGTGAATTTAGAAGTTGTTGTAGTCGCTGCGAAATTGCGTCTAATCCAGCATCTTTTGCTAAAAAAGCATCAGCTTCTTCACAAACTATTTTACCAGCGTCTAATTCATTTTTGCTAATAAATGCCGTTACTAATACTAGTAAAGGCGGTGATGATAATTTTTTTTTCAGATGCTGAATTAGTTTACGTCCATCAATTTCTTTATATTGGTGTGGAGGAAGAGATAGATCAACTATAATTAAATCGTAGCGCTTTGGTTCTTTTTCTATTTCTTCTATAAGAGAGGTGGCGTTGCTAAGAATAAAAACTTCAAAAGTGTTTCTGAAGAAGCGCTGAACTACTTGACACCAAAGTTCATCATCGTCGAGAACAGCAATTTTGTACATCAAAGCATTACCTTACACATTTTGAAAAATTATTTAACCTCGTTGAAAATTTCAGCTACCAAAAAACTAAATTGCGATCGCGCTGATTTAACTTGTTTGACAAATAAAAAATTTCAAGGCATTAAAGTATAAATACGCCTTGTTTGATTGTGTTAATCTAATTTTTTAGAGTCTATTTAACCAAAAATTAATCTTATAATTGCTATCTCTATTTTCTAGTAAAATAATAAAAATATTTTTTTTGTTTGAAAAGATAATTTTTTTTTAATGAATTAGGATTGAATGAATTGAATCGAGCGCAAATTGATTGTTACTGCTGTAGGATGACGTTTGCGACTACGGCAGCCAACTGAGTTGGCTCAAAAGGTTTTGGTAAGTGGACTTGGAACCCAGCGGCGATCGCTGCTGCTCGATCTTCATTGCGAGCGTAGGCTGTTAGTGCTATAGCAGGAATTTTTCCGCCTCGTTCTGCCTCAATATTCCTGAGTTTACGAATTAGCGAATAGCCATTTTCTCCAGGCATTCCAATATCGCTGACTAACACAGATGGCTGCAATTTTTCTACAGCTTCTAACGCTTCAGCCGCAGATGCAACTGCGGTTACTCTAGCTCCGTACTCTTCCAATACTGTAGCGATCAAGTCACGAGCATCGGCTTCATCATCTACTACGAGTATTTGTAAACCAGTGAATGAAGGGGCTGAAGGATATTTTGGATTTTGGATGGAATTTTCTTCTTCACCTTGCCCAGATTTGTCAGTTTCCCCTGCTTCCACTAGAGGGATCTTGACAGTGAACGTAGAACCCTGCCCAATCCCAGGACTTTCAACAGCGATACTACCGTGATGCAACTCCACCAGACTTCGGACGATTGTTAATCCCAATCCCAGCCCAGTATGAGATCTGGTAATAGTGCTATCAGCTTGGCGAAAGCGCTCAAACACATAAGGCAAAAATTCTGGGCTAATGCCAATACCAGTGTCGATAACTTGAATCTGAGCAACTGTACGGGCGGGTTTATCCAGCTTATCTGTTACTTCATTATGTTTGTTGAATCCGCCCCTACTATCACTTACCGCTGACAACCGAACTTCCACCCGTCCCCTTTCTGGCGTGAACTTGACGGCATTAGAAAGCAGATTCCAGATAATTTGCTGCAAACGAACCAAATCCCCAAAGACTTGGAAAACTGGGGCGGCTGGGGGATCTGAGGGAGCAAAGAAAGATGATTCCGACTTTTGACTTTTGTCCGACTCAGTTGTGTCTTCTATAGTGAAATTCAATTGAATGTTTTTGCTTTGGGCGCTTGTGCGAATGACATCAATAGCTGCTTTGATCGCGGAAATGAGGTTAACTTGACTTCGGTTAAGGTTCAGCTTGCCCCTAATCATGCGTGAAAGATCTAGCAAGTCTTCAATCAACTGAGTTTGTAAACGAGCGTTGCGCTCAATGATTTCCAAACCTTGAGCAGTTTTATCTGCGTCAAATTTCCTTGTTCGCAGCAGTCGCGCCCATCCCAACATGGCATTCAAGGGCGATCGCAACTCGTGCGAGACAATTGCTAAAAATTCATCTTTACTGCGATTTGCGGCTTCAGCAGCTGACCGTGCCGCTTGCTCGGCTGCCAAAAGCATCTGGTGTTCTGCTTCTTGCTGCTTGCGATCGCTGATGTCTCGTTGAATTGCTATCCAGTGAGTGTACCAGCCTGTTTCATCGGCGACTGGAACGAGGCTGATTTCTGCCCAAAATTCCGAACCATCTTTGCGGTAGTTAATAATTTCGACACAGATCGATTCCCACTTTTGAATTGCAGTGCGAATTTTGTCTAAGGTGGCGCGCTCGCTTTTTGCTCCTTGCAGGAAGCGCGGACTTCTACCCAAGATTTCATCGCAGCTATAGCCAGTCATCTGAGTAAACGCTGCATTAGCGTATAAAATTCGCGGCCCTGGCTCATCAATTGGTTCAGCTTCAGTGATCAAAATTGCATCTTTAGCATTCACTACTACGGACTCTGAAAGACGCAACTGCTGTTCTATCAGCTTGCGCTTGGTAATGTCCATGTCCACCCCAACCATCCGCAATGGATTGCCAGCAGGATCACGAAAGACATAACCTTTGCTTGCGCAAAAGTAAATAGTACCATCGACACCGATAACTCGAAATTCGATGTCGTATTCTGCTCCTTCCCAAACTGCTTGCTTTAACGACTGACTAACAAATTCGCGATCTTGGGGATGAATCGATTGAATCAAAGCTTCATATGTACCGTCAAAAGTACCTTTTTCTTGATTAAACAACGATTCCAGGTTTTCCGACCAAGTAATTTTGTCAGTTAAGATGTTCCATTCCCATCTACCCATACGGGCTGCTTCTAAAGCAAAATTCAGTCGCTGTTCGCTCTCCCAGAGTTCCTGCTGCAGCTGCTTGCTCTGTGTGATATCGTCGGCAATACCGACCAGCCGCTCGATTTGTCCTTGGTGATCAAGAATAGGAAAGGCGCGATCGCGAATCCAACGCTCTTGAGTGTCGGGGCGGATGATGCGATATTCTATCTCGACTTCAGTTTTAAATTGCTTCTGCCGTGCAGTAATGAAGCGATCGCGATCATCTGGGTGGATAGAATCGATAAAGGAATCAGGATTTTCATACACTTGCTGGCGCGGACGTTGCCAAATTTCCTCATAAGCAGGACTAACATAATACAGTTCGTTTTTTTCGTGAGAAGCGATCCAAAAAACTTGGCGGATGTTGTCTGTCAGCTGTTGGAATAGCTGATCTTGGTTTAGCTGTTCTGGGGCTGTGACGCGATTGTTGATATTAACAGCCTGTAGTTGCTCTTGTTTAACCAATTCGTTGTAGTCGCGGAAGAATTCAACTAACTTTTGTTCTGCTGTAAATAGTGACTCTAAGGTTGCTATAGCTGGTGGATCGATTTGATAGGCTAATGCTGGATGGGCTTCTACCCAGAGATGACAAGTTTTTATATAAGCAAGAATTGCCATCAAGCGATCATATGTACTCAACCCCAATTGTTGCAGTCGTTCGCGGCAAACAGTATCTTGTGGGTTAAGGAAAATATAAACGCAGCAGGAGAAGATCGCCTTTTCGAGTGGTGAGTCTGGCTCAGGTAAAGATGTTAGAGGAGTGGATAGTGCGATCGCTCTATTGATTTCCTCAATCGCTGCTGTAGTGGGAGCAGGCGAAGCCAACAGTTGCAAAATTTGTTTTGCACTCATCCCCAATTGCCCTAGAGCGCAACTGTGGCAGACAATGCTGTAAGGAACGCAACAGTAGCGCGATAGATAAGCAAACAACTTTTCTTTGAACAGAACTGGTAGAGGATTATTCTCGTATGCAACTAAAGTTTGCTGCCACAAGTTTTCCAGTAGCTGGGGTTCCGACTGGGCTGAAACGAATAAGGACGGCAAATAGCCAAAATGCGCCGAAATGTCTGAAATAATTTGTTTGCTTGTTTGCATTGAAATATAGCTTTTTGTCCTGACAATTTATCTGCTAAAGCTCAATCGGCACGACGCGCTTACACCATTTTGGAGCCTTCGATTATGAAAGTCATGCTAGTAGGTAGTTTCAGTAATTTAATTTTTGCAACAATAGAACAAAATGGTATTAGATTGGTTTTCGCTTTTGGCCAGATTGGATTAAATATCTTCTTTAGAATATCTGATGTATTTGCGGCAAGGATTTTGAAAAAATATAAAGATTTTCTTTCTCTTGCAATATTATGTTTGCACCCTAAAACTTATAGTGCGAAATCGTACAAAAAGATAGTATGTGAATAATTTGTAATTCGCTTCGCCGCACTGTATTGACAACGAGCGGGGATGCAGGATATAGCTGCTTGAATGAATTGGTATCTGATTTAACTATTTGATCGCGCCAATGCAACTATTTTGAAATAATTTCTGTCTTAAGCGGTATTAAAAGTATAAGTATGCAACACCAGATTATAGATGACACTGAACAAAAAGGTGGTAAAAAAATATGCCGCTTGACCGCTTAAAGTTGACTAATATTAGCAAGTCGTATGCAAGCGGTTTGGCGAATAATCGCGTGAATTTAACGATTCAACCAGGAGAAATTCAAGCTTTGCTGGGGGAAAATGGAGCGGGCAAGAGTACCTTGATGAAGATCGTTTATGGACTGGTGCGATCGGATGCGGGACAAATAGAGTGGGAAGGACAGCAAGTTAATATTAGTAGCCCAGATCGAGCGCGATCGCTCGGTATCAACATGGTGTTTCAACACTTTTCTTTGTTTGAAACCCTGACGGTGACAGAAAACATTGCTCTTGCTCAACCGAAGCACGAAAAGTGGAACTTAGCAAGGCTGGCTAACAAAATTCGTCAACTATCAGATCTCTACGGATTAAGTGTAGATCCTAACCGCCCAATCCACTCGCTTTCGGTTGGGGAGAAGCAGCGCGTGGAAATTATTCGCTGTTTGTCCCAGACTACCAAATTACTGATTCTGGATGAACCGACGGCAGTTTTGACACCCCAAGAAACAGAAAAACTATTTAGCACTTTGCGACAGATTGCTGATGCTGGGTGCAGTATTTTGATTAGTAGCCACAAATTACAAGAAGTGCGATCGCTCTTCAGTAGCGCTACCATCTTGCGTAACGGTGAAGTTGTCGCCTCTTGTAACCCACAGCTAGAAACATCAGCTAGTCTTGCTCGACTAATGATAGGCTCCGATGTACCAGAAAGCATCGAGCGAAAAGAGCGAGCGGTTGGTTCTGTCTGCTTGCGAGTCAACAATCTAACTTTGGAAGCAGAACATTTGTTTGGCACACCATTACAGCAGATCAATTTTAAAATGTATGCTGGTGAAATTGTCGGAATTGCTGGGGTAGCGGGTAATGGACAAGCTGAATTACTAGCAGCTTTAAGTGGTGAAACTCCCAGCCCAAAAGCTTACACGCTTCAATTGGGTGAAATGCCAATCGGTCATCTGGGCGTACTCAAACGCCGTCGCCTGGGTTTGGCATATGTTCCAAAAGAACGCCTGGAAAAGGGAGTAGTGCCAAACTTGAGTTTGCTGGAGAATGCCTTGCTAACAGGCTATTCTCAGGGATTAGTGCGTCGCGGCAGAATCCGCCAACCCCGGCTTAAAGCTTGGACTGAGAGAATTTGTGAATTATTTAATCTCAAAAAGACAAGCTTAAACTCTCCTGCTGGCAGTTTGTCAGCTAGCAACTTGCAGAAGTTTATTATGGGGCGAGAAATTCTGCAAAATCCATCAGTATTAATTGTAGCCGATCCGAGTTGGGGCGTAGATGTGAATGCTGCAGCCAGTATTCACAATGCTTTGATCGATCTGCGTGATGCTGGATGTGCTGTATTAGTGATTTCTGAGGATTTAGATGAACTTTTTAGCTTGTGCGATCGCATTGGTGCAATATATCAAGGAGAACTTTCTCCCCTCCAACTCATTCACACCACCAGCCGCGATCAAATCGGTCGTTGGATAGGGGGAATCCGAGGGGCGAGTAGCGAGTGGCAAGTGGCGCATAGCAACTAAATGATGAATGATGAATGATAAATGCTGAAAAATTCACAATTCATAATTCATAATTCATCATTGATACTTCATGCAAATTAAAATAGAAGCTCGTGAAGTTCCTTCAAAAACCTGGCAAGTACTATCTCCCATTGTCGCCTTACTGGCAACAGCGATGTGTAGTATCTTGCTATTTAGGCTGTTAGCTAAATCTCCCTTCACCGCCTTAACTACTTTATTTGTTGCACCTCTGGCCAGCTTTTATGGACTCACAGAACTAGCCGTCAAAGCTGCTCCGATTCTATTGTCTGCGGTTGGTTTAGCAGTGTGTTTTCAAGCCAAAGTCTGGAATATTGGCGTTGAAGGACAATTCACAATGGGGGCAATTTTTGCTAGTGCTGTAGCCATAGCATTTTCCAATCTAAATAACTATGGATTACTCCTAATCTGCATCTTAGCTGGTGTAGCAGGTGGTGTAGCTTGGGGCAGTATTCCGGCGTGGTTAAAAGTGCAGTTTAATGCTAACGAAATCCTCACCAGCTTAATGTTAAATTATATTGCTATTTCAGTTTTAAATTATCTAGTACGGGGGGCTTTGAAAGATCCCCAAAGCTATAAATTTCCAGAATCTGCACTGTTTTCGGAGTTTGCCACCTTACCAATATTAATTCCCCAAACGCGAATTCACTTAGGTGTTTTACTAGCTATTGTGGCAGCACTGTTGATTTGGGGGTTATTGGCACAAACATTTTTTGGTTTTCAAGTCCGGGTAGTTGGTTCTAGTTTACCTGCGGCTAATTATGCTGGGATAGAACGCGATCGCATTATTTGGCTAAGTTTATTAATTAGTGGTGGTTTAGCTGGTTTGGCTGGCGCGTGCGAAGTCCTTGGCCCGATTGGACAACTGCGCCCTACAATTTCTCCTGGTTACGGTTATGCAGCCATCATTGCCGCTTTCATTGGACGTTTCAATGTCCTAGGAATCATCTTATCCAGTCTATTATTAGCACTGCTATATGTTGGGGGCGAATTATTACAAATCAAACTCAGTTTGCCTTTAGCCTTAGCTGGTGTTTTTCAAGGAATTCTATTTTTATTTCTCCTAGCAGCCGATTTTTTTATCTTCAATCGCATACGTATTAAGTAATTAAATTGCTCTTAACGCTTTTGTTCCCAGTAGCCCGGCAATGCCCACCTTACAATTATTGCACCTACTACTAAATACATATGCGAAAATATCTATTGAAAAATAATCATTTCACCTGGCGGCGAATTTTACTCATAATTCTATTAGTGCTAGGTGTATTTTTTCGACTAGTAAATCTTGAGCGCAAAGTCTATTGGTATGATGAAGGTTTCACCTCTTTACGAGTAGGTGGCTACACCATCCCCGAAGTAGTTCAGCAGTCTTTTAACGGGCAAGTAATTAGTGTTGTAGATTTCCGCGATCGCTATCTAAGCCCCAATTCTGGTAGGGGCTTTTATGGTACGCTCAAATCTTTAGCAGTAGAAGATCCGCAGCATCCGCCGCTTTATTATCTCCTGACACACTTGTGGATGCAGTGGTTTGGTAATTCAGTAGCAGCAATCAGAAGTTTACCCGCCCTAATTAGCTTGCTAGTATTTCCTTGTGCCTATTGGTTATGCATTGAATTATTCAAGTCTTCACTAACAGCATGGGTAGCAATGGCAATAATTGCTGTTTCACCATTTCATGTACTATTTGCGCAAGAAGCACGAGAGTATAGTTTGTGGACAGTAACAATTTTGCTAACAAGCGCTACACTGTTACGTGCTATGCGGCTCAAAACAGTTTATAGTTGGGGAATATATGCCCTGACTTTAGCTATTTCACTTTATACATTTCTATTTTCTATATTTATTGCCATCGGACATGGAATTTATCTCATTAACAGCACCCGCAGTAAAATAGTTATTGCTTATCTAAGGGCAACATTTATAGGTTTTATTGCTTTTATTCCTTGGATTCTGGTTGTAATTAATAGCCATAAAAGACTCAATGATTCAACATCTTGGATGACTAATACTGCAATATCTTTATTGCAATTAGCTAACTTATGGGTTAAAAATATCGGGGGCATCTTCTTTAAATCAAATAAGTTTGATCTTTTATTGTTAACATTTATTATAGTTTTCATAGCCTACTCATTTTATTTTGTTTTTCGTCATAATGACAAAACAGTTTGGTTATTTATTCTAACTTTATTTGGAGCCACAGCCCTAGCCCTGTTCGTACCAGATATTATTTTTGGAGGACAAAGGTCGATTCAAGCTAGATTTTTGATTCCTTGTTACTTAAGTATTCAGCTAGCTGTTTCTCATTTAATTGCAACTAAATTCAGCTTCAAAGGTGTTGCAAAATGGCAACAGAAGTTTTGGTTAATCGTAACGCTAGCAATATTTACAGGTGGTGTAATTTCCTCTGCTATCTATTCTCAATCAGAAGTTCCTTGGAATAAGCTAAAAAACTCTAGAGATTACAAAATTGCTCGTGCCATAAATCAAGCCAGTAACCCGCTTGTAGTTGTCAGTAATTATCCCAGCAACGATAATAATGTTAGTTATTTATTTTCTTTCACTCACTTACTTGATGCTAAAGTAAAGCTTCAGTTAGTTGATGGAAACAATATCCCCAGTATTCCTGATGGCTTTAGTCATATATTTATATATAATCCTTGTATAATATCTACAGAAAAGCAAGGGTTAGCGAATGAATTTAAACTATTATTATTTGAATTAAAGCAAAAGCAAAATTATCAAGCAGAACCCGTAAAAATTTCTCAGCCTGTATTGCTTTGGCGCTTGGAAAAGACAAGTGTTAATACTTAATTGTTAAATTCCAACACTTAGTAATAATAAATAATTTTGTCGCCCAGCAATGCCGGACTACGCTCGAAGTTCATAAATAAAATAGGGTTGCTATAGCAATGAATTATAGCTAGTCATGAATAGTAATTATAGGAGATTAGATTAAAAAAATCTGCCGTTAGGGAGTTTTAATTGTCTGCGATCGCTCAACCTTTGCCAAACTTCAAGATAAGTGCGATCGCAGATAATGCTGCTTTATTTTTCCAAAGAATTGATGATAAATCACACAGCACTTACGCAGCCCGATTAAATATGGTGCGTCACAACTAGCCCCGCGATAGAAGTTGTTGACAGGTATTCTTATTACTATTTAATTTTTGGTTGAGATTCTACTAATAATGGCAAAACCTACTGTTTACGGCACTCCCCGAAGTACTTATGTCCGTACCGTCCGGCTGCTGCTTGAGTCAGCTGGTACAGACTATAACCTTAAAGAGATCGATATTTTCAACGGTGAAAACAAGTCGGCAGAGTACCTAGCCAAGAATCCATTTGGTAAAGTACCGACACTCGAAGTTGATGGGGAACTGCTTTATGAAACAACTGCCATTACCGACTACCTGAACACTGTCTTCGCAGGTAACAAGTTCAGCCCGTCCGATTCGCTGCATCAAGCTCGGATGCGCCAGATTATGGCAATTGTTGATAGCCATCTCTATCCTGCTGCAATCCTGTCAATTGTGATACAGCGCCTAATTGTGCCAAGTCAGGGCGGCAAAACAGATGAGGACAACGTGAAAAATGCTGTCGCGCCTGCTCAAACAGCAGTAGAGGCAATCGAGTCGCTAACCGTTGGTAGCCCGTATCTACTAGGCAGCGAAATCAGTATTGCCGATTTCTACCTGATTCCAGTCTTCACCTACCTCTCGCAGACTCCAGAGTTTGATTCAATTACTGCTCAAGCTCCTAAACTCAGGACTTGGTGGGATGAAGTCACCAAACTTCCCACCGTGAAAAAAGTGTGCGCGTAACTCTAACAATAAATTGATTAATCTAGGTGGAGGGTGTTAGGCGCAGCCGCAGGGCACTACTCTATCTTGTTATGCCGCTTCTGCTGCCGAAACCAGGCTGACTAGAGTAGTAGAGATCGCCTCAAGCGGAAGAACTAAATCTACTTTCCCAGTTGTAATTGCAGCCTTTGGCATATCGAAACACTTGCAACTATGTTCATCTTGGGCGATCGCTATACCGCCATGCTTTTTAATCGCCAGCACCCCCAGAACGCCATCAGTCTCTCTACCAGTGAGAACAACAGCGATCGCCCGTGCTTTGTAACTGGTAGCCAGCGACTGGAGCAGCACGTTAGCTGAGGGGCGGGCAAAGTTCACTTTTGCCGCATCACTGAGGAACAGCGTACCGTTTGGGTTGACCATTAGGTGTTTGTTAGGAGCGGCAATGTATACAGTTCCCGGACGTAACAGTTCCCCTGACTCTGCCTGCTTAACCCGCAAAGCCGTGCGTGTACTAAGGATATCAGCCATATAGCTGCGGGAATAAGGGTGCATATGCTGCACTATTGCGATCGCTGCGGGAAAGTCTTTAGGCAAACCAGACAAAATTTTGCTGATGGCTTCTAGCCCACCCGCAGAAGCTGCGATCGCCACTACATTAAACGCAACGTTGGGAAAGTGAGACAAAATTTTGTGTTCGTGTTTGCTAGTCACGTTTTTTCTTGTTAGATGGTTCGCCCTGGCGAGCCAGGGCGAACCATGGCCTACTGGAAAGCCTTGGTGGTGTAGAAAGTAAAACGTTTATGTCACTTACCTGACATACATACATATTAGCTCTTATTCAGTCTATGTGTCAGATAAGTTACATATACTGTTTACAACCGAGTAAGCCTTTTGTGAGAAGCCTTTGACCGATCTTGTCTGTTATTTATGAGATAAAACTGACTTAAAGAGGCTGCTAATTTCCTTGTCTAAGAACCCCCCTAACCTTGAAAATCTGCTTTTGGCTACCCTGCCCACAGAGGAATACAAACGTCTGGTAGATAAAATGGAAGCCGTCTCGCTGAAACTCAAGCAACTCCTGTACGAGCCTGACGAACCCATCCGGCACGTCTATTTCGTCAAAAGTGGGGTAGTCTCTCTGCTCAACCTGATGGAAGACGGTGCAATCGTCGAAGTGGCTACGGTCGGCAATGAAGGAATGGTTGGTTTGCCCGTGTTCCTGGGAGCCGAGAAAATTCCTGGTTTGGCTATGGCGCAGATCCCTGGTGATGCTTGGAGAATGAGGGTGGATGTGTTTAAAAACCAAGTTCCCCCAGGTAGTCCGCTTCACAATTTGCTGCAACTCTACACGCAAGCGCTATTTAACCTAATTGCCCAATCAGCAGCCTGCAACCGCATGCACTCAGCAGAAGAGCGAATGTGCCGCTGGCTATTGATGACCCAAGACAGAGTGGAAAATGGCTCTTTTCCACTTACCCAAGAGTTCCTCTCCCAAATGCTGGGTGTACGCCGTCCTACTGTTAGTATAGTTGCTGCCATCCTGCAAAAAGCGGGGCTGATCGGCTACAGTCGCGGCAAAATGACTATTCTTGACCGGGAAGGTTTGGAAGCAGCTACCTGTGAGTGTTATGGGATTGTTAAAAAGGAGTTTGAGCGTTTGGTCGGCGGCAATTAAGCTTATAGCTAAACTGAACCTGATTAACTCAACACTCACTCGATGAATATAGAAATCCTGACATCCATACTAAGTGATACTTTACGGACAGCAACCCCCTTAATTTTGGCAGGATTGGGAGAATTGATATCCCAAAAGGCTGGCGTGTTAAATCTTGGGGTTGAAGGAATGATGTTAGTAGGGGCTGTGTCTGGCTTTATTGCTGCAGAGGTGACAGGTAATATTTTTTTGGGGTTATTAGTTGCAGTAGTCGCGGGAATTGCGATCGCTCTCATCCATGCCCTTCTTGCAATTAGCTTAGCAACCAATCAGCTAGCAACAGGTTTAGCTTTAACTATTTTTGGTACCGAGTTGAGTGCATTTATCGGTACAGGCTACGATGGTAAAACAATCGTCGGACTACAACCGATAGGTATTCCTCTACTTAAATCAATTCCTGTAATTGGTGCTGCTTTATTTAATCAAGATATTTTAGTTTATAGTTCAGTTGTCTTGGTAATTCTGGTGTGGTGGTGGTTGCGTCAAACCAGGACAGGATTAATATTACGCAGTATTGGCGAATCTCCAGACTCAGCCAATGCTTTAGGTTTACCAGTTATGAGAATCCGCTATCTAGCAGTATTGTTTGGTGGGGCGCTGGCTGGTTTAGCAGGGGCATATTTGTCATTAGCCCATACACCACTATGGGCGGAAAATATCACAGCTGGTAGGGGATGGATTGCGATCGCCCTAGTTAGCTTCGCCACCTGGAAACCAGAACGTCTGCTGTTCGGTGCATATTTACTTGGTGGTGTCAGTGCAATTCAATTGATTTTGCCAGCAATCAAAGTGAATATTTCCCCTTATCTTTTATCTTGTCTTCCCTACCTAGTTACAATCTTGGTACTGGTGTTAATTTCACGCGACGCAACAAATATTCAGCAGACCGCACCAGCTTCCTTGGGACAACCTTTCCGTTCGAGTCATTGAATTATGAATTATGAATTATGAATTGAATATTTAACCTAGAAAATTATGAATTATGAATTATGAATTATGAATTGAATATTTAACCTAGAAAATTATGAATTATGATTTGAATATTCAACATTTAAAATTCAGCATTCAGCATTTATAATTCATCATTATTATTATGTCTAATTTAGATGCTACACCATTGTATGCCATGAACCCGCTGAATCGATTTTCAGATCGCGCAGCGGATTATGTCAAATATCGACCGAGTTATCCAGGTGCAGCAATTGACAAAATCTTGGAGGGATTGGGTTCAATATCCAAACTTGTAGCAGCAGATGTTGGTGCTGGAACTGGAATTTCCTCACGACTGCTGGCTGAACGTGGAATACGGGTATTGGCGATTGAACCAAATGAGGCGATGAGACAAGCAGCACAACCTCATGCTTTAGTGGAGTTTCAAGCTGCTACAGCAGAAAATACTAACTTATCAAACGCTTGTGTCGATCTTGTGACTTGCTTCCAGTCTTTCCATTGGTTCAACCCACAGCCAACTTTGTTAGAATTTCACCGCATTCTCAAACCATCTGGACGTTTAGCTGTAGTGTGGAATGAGCGCGATCGCTATAACGAATTTACAGCCAAATACACTCAACTCGTCCAAATAGCCTCAGAAAATCATCCAGCTGAGCAACGACGCATAGCAGTAGAACCAATTCTAACAACTCCCCTGTTCCCCAACGTCCAGCAATATAGATTTGCTTATAAACAGAATCTGGATCTATCCGGACTAATTGGTCGCACTATGAGTACTTCATATATACCACGAGAAGGAGCAACACACGAACAACTGATGGCAGACTTACAGCAACTGTATGAAAGTAATTGCGATCAGCATGGAAAAGTGAGTTTGGTCTATAGCACCAGTGTATTCCTTGCCCAGGCGCAACCTTAACAAAGGACACATTTGTGAGCGAAACTTATTCAGAGCCAACGTCACAGTATGCAATGAACTCGCTGAATCGATTTTCTGACAGAGCAGCGGATTATGTAAAGTATCGACCGAGTTACCCAGCCGCAGCAATTGACAAAATTTTAGTGGGACTTAGTTCAATATCGCAACTTGTAGCAGCAGATATTGGTGCTGGAACTGGAATTTCCTCGCGGCTACTGGCTGAACGTGGAGTTAAGGCATTGGCTATAGAACCAAATGCGGCGATGCGACAAGTGGCTTTCCCCCATCCTTTAGTGGAATATCGAGATGCAACAGCAGAAGCTACTGGCTTACCTGACTCATCAGTAGATATTATCACCTGCTTTCAGTCTTTTCATTGGTTTACTCCAGAACCAACTATGTCAGAGTTTCACCGCATTCTCAAATCGTCTGGAAGGTTGGCTTTAATCTGGAGTTTCGGGGATACCTCAGACCGATTCACTGCTAAATACAATCACATTGTGATGCAAGCAGCAGAACCTAATAAGTATTCTCAAATTTACTTAAAGGAAAATAGACTAAATTATCTGCTGCAACTATCTTCTTATTTAGTTAAATATAGGCGTGCATTACAACAATGGCGATTTCGATATTTGTCAGCTTTTGTCAATGTCTTAGGTGGTATACCTGACAAACAAGAATTGGATCTAGCTGGATTAATCGGTCTTGCTAGAAGTTTCTCGATTATTTCCCTGGATGAAGTAGTACAGCAGAAACTCGTCTTCGACCTGAAGCAATTGTATCAAAATAATTGCGATCGCAATGGTCTAGTTTACCTATCCTATCGAACTATTGTATTCATTGCCGAACCAAAACCCAAAATTTAGCTAAACGTTAATTTGAATCCAATCTGTATAAATTCTCTGTAGCCCAGCAATGCCGGGCTGCTTTCTGTTAGCCCTCAAAGATAATCTTTGCCGCTGCACAGGGTATCAGCGATATTTGATAGTATTATCTTATTTAATTGAAGACAGGAGAACCTTGTCAATCAATCTAAAATAGTCGCTAGCTTTATGCTTGAGGCTGTTTTGAGTTAGGTTTATTGTAAAGTACCACTAAATCTTTCATACAAGTATAAATTCATAAATTTAATATTAAAATAACTACAATAACAATACGGTTCGGTTAAGCTCTAAGCCGTATTAAGTATGGAGAAGATGAGTGTTTCTAGTTTGACTCCAGCCCCTTTGTGTATCGGCTTCTTTGACGGAAACTTAGCTCTGGTTTTTTTGACTACGCGGGGATTACTTCTTCCTTCGGGTGAGGGGATTTGCTCATCCAAAATTTCCATTACTAACCAAGTGAAAAAAAAGGTATTTCTTCTGATTGGAGTCGCTGGAATTTAGGCACAGCTCGACGGACAACATGGAGCGTCCCAGTAAAACTTAATCGTAAAGGGGAGATCTGAGCAGATTCGGCAACTTGGAACATAAGTGAACGCACCGCCCAATGCCCCAGTAGCCAACCATAAATCTCTTGAACAACTTCACGGGGATTTAGAGAGCGAATGGGAGTTTTGCGCCCTACTAGATGAACTTTAAGTTCATCAATGGTATTTTCTACTTCCCAGCGTCGGTGATATTCTGTCGCTAAGAGTATTGCAGGAAACAGGTTAATATCAGTCAAACTGCTAATCAAGCGATAAATTTGTGGCTCACCATTATGATCGAGAGTATATTCAATTACTCTGACTATGATTTTCTTGCCACCTTTTTTCTTTGATTGACCATCAGGGGCGATCCATGACAGATAAGAACCATCTTCAAGGACTGTCTCTACTGGGAATTTAACATTCTTTGGTACTCGTCCCAAATAATCACATTTTTGTTTCAATGTCGCTTGTACCATTTTGTAAGAATGTAAGCCTCTATCCCACATCAATAACATTCCTGACGTTACTGACCTTAACAACTTTTTCGCTCTGACACGTTCGCCAATCCGGTACGGACAGATTAATGCGTCAACGATTAAATGTGTTCCGGCTTCAATCAACATTACTAAACGAACTTTTGGGAAAGCGGCAATAGTACCTGGGCGTGTTGCCGGGTATCCAAATACCCTTGCATTCGCAAGGGTATCTGGAATATCAAATACCGTTCCATCTACTGCCATCAACCGTAGTCCTGCCAAAAAAGCTCCTGGAGTTTGCACTGTGGCACAAGGGCGTACTACCAAATGAAACAGGCGGCTCATTACCCCACACCCTACACGCTGCCTAGCTTCAGTGATTGACGACTTACTTGGAACTCGCCAATACTGGCCAACTCTTATCCACGCTTCACTTAATCCATCTACCAGATTTTTCAGCACTGTCCTCATTGATGCTTTTGACCACAAGCTCATTGCAATCACAAGAGAGATCACTAAATGTGACGGTAATGCCCGCAAGCGTTCTTCATGACTGTGTGTCTGGACGATAGCTTGTTCAATTGCCTGTGTTGGGATAGCCGTTTCTAAAGCTTTGAGTACCGTACCTGATTCAACTTGTGGCGATATCAGTGAGAATTCTTTAAGTTGCATTCAGTCTCACTACACTTGAATTATCACCTTCAGTCTATCTGCTTTTGGCGTTAACCGAACCGTATTG
>DATNQH010000230.1:0-9846 GCA_036704105.1 Leptolyngbyaceae cyanobacterium
ACGAATAATGGAGGAAAAAACAAGCGATCGCTATTTACCAGAGGGGTGAAAAACAGATAATTTACTTATCAGTGTTTAGGGTTCGGACGATTAGAGCAATTACAAAACCATCAACCGCTAAATGTGATTTGGATACTTATACGTTGTTTCTGCTGGCAGAATCGAAATATCCAGGCTGCACCCGTTTGGCAGAAATCATGGAAGATTTGTCGCATGATAGTGTCAATAGATTTTTGCTCCGTGAGCGGTACGAACCAAAGGACTTATTTGAAGAAATAAAACCAAACATCAATTTAATGGGAGGTACTTTAAGTGGAGATGATACGGTAATTGATAAGCCTCATAGTCAGTTAAAAATAGCTGGATTAATTGGTTATTATTACTCAGGTAGGCATCACCGGGCCGTAAAAGGAATTCAGTTAATTACCTTGTATTACAGGGAAGTGGCAGGTAAATCTGTACCTGTAAATTATCGCATTTATAATAAACAAGAGGGGAAAACCAAAAATGATTATTTGCGAGAGATGATTGCTGAGGTTTTGGCTTGGGGTCTTAATCCAAAAACAGTGACTACTGACAGTTGGTATTCCAGTCAAAAAAACCTAAAGTTCTTTAAAGACAAAGGATTAGAGTTTTTAACTGCAATAGCTAAAAATCGGTCATGTTCCATTGATGGCAAGACTTTTACTCAAGTCCAAAATCTAAACATTCCCGCATCTGGTTTAATAGTGTATCTGAAGAATTTTGGTCAGGTAAAGGTATTTCAAAAAAGTTTCAAAAACGAAACTTCCAGATATTACATTATGTACATTTCTAAAAAAGATGTACTCTCTTCAATATCTAGAGCAGAATTCAAGGAATTACATTCAATACATTGGGGAATTGAGTGTTACCACAGAGCGATTAAACAAGTATGTGGTATCAGTAAATTTATGGTAAGAACAACTGAGGCAATTAAAACTCATTTTTTTAGCGCAATTCGAGCTTTTACACGATTAGAATTAATGCGGGCAGAAGAGTTAATTGAAAATTGGTATGAAATCCAAAGAATTTTATCTCTTCAAGTGGCTCGTGACTTTATTTTGTCACACCTAACACAGAAATTGGAATTAACTACATAGTATCCATTTTCTGTCAATGCGTAAGTTCTAGCTGTATTTCTATCTTAATTTTAACACTACAGACATAATACAAAAAATTACCTGGTGTCACTCAATGCTGTATCAAGCTGTAATGTTTTGTCAGGGTTAAATTGGGAAACGATGCAATGACCCCGAAGCGATCGCCTAAAACACTGAGATGCTTGTGTTAATTTTTGCACAAACTTGACAAATCCTAGGGAACTTTGCTGTCATCATCTAAAGTTGGATTTGAATCGTGTTGTAGCCACTAATGTCAAATATGAGTTAAAGATTGAAATAGTTGAGTAACGACACCCCAAGCAAACTTACCCCTTGCGGCTGACACTCAGCGCTTATGCGATCGCGCATCCTTGATTAAAAGGTTACTCTTGACATCTGGCTAAAAATCTCTAAATTTGACTACTTAGCCGTAGCTGCTATTCTTTCCTAAAGTTCTCATGTCAACTCTCGTCATCGTCGAATCTCCCACTAAAGCACGTACCATTCGTAACTACCTGCCAAATGACTATCAGGTAGAAGCGTCTATGGGTCATGTGCGCGACTTACCCCAGTCTGCCAGTGAAATTCCAGCGACAGTGAAGGGGGAAAGATGGGCGCAACTGGGCGTGAATGTGGACGCAGACTTTGAACCGTTGTATGTTGTCCCCAAAGATAAAAAGAAAATTGTCACGCAGTTGAAAGAAGCGCTCAAATCTGCTGACGAATTGGTGCTGGCTACTGACGAAGACCGGGAAGGCGAAAGCATCAGTTGGCATTTGTTGCAGCTACTCAAGCCGAAAGTTCCCGTCAAGCGGATGGTATTTCACGAAATCACTGCTGATGCTATTCGCCAAGCCTTGAAAAACTGTCGGGCAGTTGATGAGCAGGTAGTCCGCGCCCAAGAAACTAGACGCATTTTAGACAGACTTGTAGGATATACCCTCTCTCCCCTGCTGTGGAAGAAAATCGCCCCTAAGTTATCAGCAGGGAGGGTACAGTCGGTAGCGGTGCGGCTGTTAGTCAACCGGGAACGGCAACGCCGCGCTTTCCGCCAAGGTAGCTACTGGGATCTCAAAGCAACATTAGAGGCAAAAGGCTCGTTTGAAGCACGGCTCGTCACCTTAGCTGAAACTAAGGTAGCCACAGGTAGCGATTTTGATGAAGCCACAGGCCAAATTGTCGCTGGACGGAATGTAGTCTTGCTAAATGAAGCTGAAGCTAGAACTCTTCAGCAACGCCTGACGGGTAAAGCCTGGAAGGTAACGGATTTAGAAGAACGTCCCGTTACGCGCAAACCCTCGCCACCGTTTACCACCTCGACTCTGCAACAGGAAGCAAACCGCAAACTGCGGCTGTCGGCACGAGATACGATGCGGACTGCTCAAAGTCTGTACGAGCAGGGTTATATTACCTATATGCGAACGGACTCGGTGCATTTGTCGGCACAAGCGATCGCAGCTGCCCGTAGCTGTGTTGAAAAAATGTACGGGAAAGAGTACCTCAGCCCTCAACCCCGCCAATACACTACTAAAAGCAAAGGCGCACAAGAAGCACACGAAGCAATTCGCCCTGCTGGTAGCACCTTCCGCACGCCGAAGGAAACTGCTTTGAGCGGTCGGGAACTTGACCTTTACGATTTGATTTGGAAGCGCACTGTCGCTTGTCAAATGGCAGATGCACGACAAACTCAAATCGCCGTGCAGTTGCAAGTCGAAGATGCTGGATTTAGAGCCAGTGGCAAAAGAATTGACTTTCCAGGGTTTTTACGCGCCTATGTCGAAGGTTCCGACGATCCAAACGCCGCATTGGAAAATCAGGAAGTTATTCTACCACCACTGAAGGTAGGCTCTAGCCCCGACTGCAAAAAACTAGAAGCGATCGGTCACGAAACCCAACCCCCAGCCAGATACACCGAAGCTTCCCTAGTTAAAATGCTAGAAAGCGAAGGTATTGGTCGTCCCAGCACCTATGCCAGTATCATCAACACCATCATTGAAAAGGGCTATGCCATGCAGGTGAACAATGCCCTAGTTCCTACTTTCACAGCCTTTGCCGTCACTGCCTTGCTAGAAAAACACTTCCCCGACTTGGTAGATACTAGCTTTACCTCCAAAATGGAGCAAACCCTAGATGATATTGCCACTGGTGAAGCTAACTGGTTGCCCTACCTGCGGGAATTCTACCTCGGAGACAAAGGGCTAGAAACCTTAGTCAAGGAAAGGGAAAGTCAAATTGACTCCAACACAGCCCGAACTGTAGAACTAAACAACTTAGATGCAAAAGTTCGCATTGGTAAATTTGGCCCCTACATCGAAGCCCAAAATGGCAACGATGTTGTCAATGCTTCCATTCCCAAAGATTTAACTCCATCTGACTTGGATGCAGCACGGGTTGAAGAACTGCTACGACAGAAAACCGAAGGGCCAGATGAAGTCGGGCGACATCCAGAAACTGGCGAACCGATCTATATCAAGATTGGCACTTATGGCCCTTATGTTCAGCTAGGGGAAAAATCTGACGACAATCCCAAACCAAAGCAGGCTTCCGTCCCCAAAGCAGTAAAACCTGAAAACGTCACCCTAGACATGGCTGTTGGTCTTTTGTCCCTACCCCGGAAATTGGGACTCCATCCTGCTACTGGCGGCAAGATTCAAGCTAGTATTGGACCCTACGGGCCTTATGTCGTTCACGACCAAGGTAAAGAGGGTAAAGACTATCGATCGCTCAAGGCTAGTGATGATATCTTAACCATCTCTTTGGAACGGGCTTTAGAAATACTAGCTGAGCCGAAAAAGGGACGGCGCACCAGCAGCAAAAATTCTAAGTCTGCCTTGCGAGAATTGGGTTCTCACCCAAATGATAACGAGCCAGTAAATATTTACGACGGCCCCTATGGCCCCTATGTCAAGCATGGCAAAACCAATGTCGGATTACCAGAAGGGCAATTAGTTGAAGATATGAGCCTGGATAAGGCGTTGGAATTGTTAGCAACTAAGGAAAAGAGCGGTAAATCCACTCGCAAGTCTAGTTCTGCTGCTAGTACCAACGGCAAAGCAGCCACTACTACGAAGAAAAAAACCACAACTCGCAGTAGTTCTAGCAGCAAAACTTCCTCATCTGCTAAATCTAAAGCGAAGACATAAAAGGCTGAAGGGTAAAGGATGAAGCTGAAGGATAAAGGATAAAACTTTTCATACTGCGCTTACGCGCCGCTACGCTAAAACACTTCATACTTCATCCTTTATATTTCCCTCACCCCTATTTTTTGCTCGTCAATCCAATTATCGATATCGCTCAGTACCTGGTGGGGAATTTCCCAAGGGAATAAATGGGCAGTATTGGGGTAGCATTGCCACTGACAATTTTGTAGGTGTTGAGCAGTCTCCAAACTCGATTCAGGTGTAATATGTCGATCGCCTGCTCCCGCTAGTACTAAACTAGGACATTGAATCTGCTGCAAATCTGCTAATCGGTTGTAACCTGCTTTGAGAGGGGTACTCAGGGCGCGTTGGGCTGGAGCAGAGGTTTGCAGATAAGCTGGTACGGCATATTTTCCGATATAGTTGTAGGCAGTGGGTGTATGTTGTTGAATCAGGTAGCGAAAGAGCGATCGCTTACCAAATGTATCAATATTCCACTCCCAGCCTGGTTGAAATATATTCAAAATCGAAGCTACACCCGTGTACAAATTATCTTGCCAGCTCACTGCTGGATGACTCCCGCGCGGTCGAGCCGCTGTTGCAATCAAAATTAATCCACTGACTCGTTCTGGTAGTTTCAAAGCCAGTTCCATCGCTAAAATTCCCCCTAGCGACCAACCCAACACCAAGCAGCGATCAATCCTGAAGCGGTCTAGAAGCGCTTCCAAGTCAATCAAGTGGTCATTCATATCAAAATTGCTCTGGGTGCGGCTGCCACCGTATCCGCGCAAATCTGGCGCAAATGTCTGGAAGTGTTGGGATAAGTGCTGAGTAAACACAGACATACTCAGCCCCGAACCAGGATGACCGTGTAAGCAGAGGATGGGGAATCCTTTTCCTTGGACGCGAACATTAAGTTGTACGGCTGAAGAAGATTTCATAGATATTTGACTTGTGGCAAAAATATATTTCTTTGTTGGGAAGAATCCAGAACTCAAAACTTCTTCCGACCAGTACAGACGTTGCATTGCAATGTCTGTATTCCTGGTATTTTGATTTGTTTCATCAGATCTTTATATTTCTTCATCATCTGCATATATTTTTATTGCTGTTTAGCTACAGGGCTGAGGGAATAGTAGTGATATATGCCCCAGTCTGTTTTTTGGTTGAAACACAAACAGCTTAATTTAACTGAATGCTGAAATGTCACGACTAAACACTATTTCATGGCTTTATCTCACAATACTTTTGCTGGGATATATCTGGGTTGGTTGGTTGCTATCTGACTGTAAAGTTCCTTGGTTAACTTGGGCTGGAACACAAGTTGTTACAGTGCATTTAGCTTGGGTTGGCTTTGATGCTGTGGCTATAGCTATAGCTTGGATTGTTGGCTTAGTATGGGCTGGAGTTTTTTCCTATGCTTGGCCTCAAAGCATTCATTGGTCTGGAGTTACGGTTTGGGCTGTAACTTTGGCTGTGTCTTGGGTTCTAGCTTTAGTTTTGATTTTGACTTTGGCTCAAGCTCAAAGAGCGATTGCATCTGTAGGGCTGAGTAAAACTAAAGCTTTTTGGCTGTTATTTATCATTACCTTGGTGGGATTAGGATTAGGGCGGATAGTGGCTATTTAATGACAGCGAACAAAAAGGCAGCCATGTTGATTCCCATTGCCATCTTTTCTAATTATCCAAAAATTTCTATAAGCACAGTTATTGCTATTAACTAATAACTAACAAAAGGAGGATTTATCCGTTGGACAAATCATTTAGAGACGAACAAGTACAGACGAATAATTATATTACAAGAACTCCTAGTTACTACTTAGACAAGCTTTCTCCTGATATTTTAGCTAGTTTTACTAATGAACAATTACAGGCGATTACTTCTATTTTAGATCGATCTATTCCTAAGCCATCGCCCAAAATAGTAGATTTTAGATTTACTGTCGATTTAATTTTTTCGCGCTTTTATGTGGTATTATTTGTCGGTAAGGATCGGCGGAGAAAACAGCGCCATCAAGTTACAGAAGGAATTGCGAGAATTGGAAATGCGATCACCGCAGTAATTCTTCTACTGGCAGCAAATTTAGTCATCAGCGCCCTGATTTTACTATTTGCCTACTTATTCAAATCAGCAATTGGGCTTAACTTCTTCCCCGGACATATTTCAGAATCATTCAAAAAGTTTTAAGAAGGATGAAGTAGTAATTGGTAGTTGATAATTATAAATTATGAATTAAATTACTCAAATTCATCATTCAGCATTCATAATTCATCATTCAGCCTATACTGATAGTCTGGATTGTGAATTGAAATGTGAATTGAAAGGGGAGCGATCGTATGGCATCCATCCGCGAGTTGCACAAACAACTAATAAGCAAAGAACGCTCAGCAGTTGAAATTACCCAAGAGGCGTTAGCTCGGATTCAAGCGATAGAGCCGAAAATACACAGCTTCTTGTGCGTGACAACTGAAAAAGCATTAGAACAGGCAAGAGCAGTGGATGCCCTCATTGCCGCTGGGGAAGAAATTGGGTTACTGGCGGGAATTCCGATTGGGATCAAAGACAATATGTGTACCAAAGGAATTCCCACGACTTGCGCCTCCAAAATTCTGGAAAAATTTGTGCCGCCTTATGAATCTACCGTAACGCAAAAACTGGCGGATGCTGGTGCAGTGATGGTAGGCAAAACCAATCTGGATGAGTTTGCGATGGGTAGTTCTACCGAGAACTCGGCATATCAACTCACAGCTAATCCTTGGGATTTAGAGCGCGTACCTGGTGGTTCTTCTGGCGGTTCAGCCGCAGCCGTAGCTGCTGGAGAATGTACCGTTTCGCTTGGTTCGGATACGGGCGGTTCGATTCGTCAACCAGCATCTTTTTGTGGTGTGGTGGGAATGAAACCAACATACGGGCTAGTTTCGCGTTACGGTTTAGTGGCTTTTGCTTCGTCTTTGGATCAAATCGGCCCCTTTGGGCGAACGGTGGAAGATGCGGCGATTTTGTTGGGTGCGATCGCAGGTTACGATCCCAAAGATTCCACTAGTCTAAAAGTTGAAATCCCAGACTATACCCAATACTTGAAAACCGATCTCAAATCGCTCAGAATCGGTGTAATTAAAGAAACTTTTGGCGCAGGCTTAGATCCAGCAGTTGAAGCGGCTGTCAATAAAGCAATTGAGCAGTTAAAGCAATTAGGTGCAGAAATTAAAGAAATTTCCTGTCCCCGCTTCCGCTACGGCTTGCCTACATATTACATCATCGCTCCGAGTGAAGCTTCTGCCAACTTAGCTCGTTATGATGGTGTTAAATATGGTGTGCGCGTACCAGATGCAGAAAACCTAATAGATATGTATATGCGTACTCGCGCGGAAGGCTTCGGGAAAGAAGTCAAACGCCGGATTATGGTAGGAACTTATACCCTATCTGCTGGCTACTACGATGCATACTATCTCAAAGCGCAAAAAGTTCGCACTCTAATTAAGCAAGACTTTGAAGCAGCTTTCGAGCAAGTTGATGTATTAGTATCTCCGACTGTTCCAACAACCGCGTTTAAGGCTGGGGAAAAGACAGACGATCCTCTGAGTATGTATTTAACCGATTTGATGACAATTACAGTTAACCTGGCTGGTTTACCTGGGTTAAGTTTACCCTGCGGCTTTGATGACAAGGGGCTACCGATTGGGCTGCAATTGATTGGTAATGTGTTGCGAGAAGATCGATTATTTCAGGTTGCTTATGCTTACGAACAGTCTACAGATTGGCATAAGCGTTTGCCTCAGTTGAATTGAACTCGTGCGAGTCGCGATCGCATATCCCATACTAGGCTGCTAGGCTCAGCCTAGACACTTGCGCAAATCAACTAAACTCAAAATAGCAGGGTCTGTAACAAGTTAGAATTGAAGATGGTAAATCAACGCATTCAACCAAATCCTGGACAAGAATCGGTTTGGGATTATCCCCGCCCGCCTCGACTAGAGGATGTAACTAAACATATTCAGGTAGTATTTAATGGAGTGGCGATCGCAGATACCCATAACGCCAAGCGAGTACTAGAAACCAGCCATCCACCCGTTTACTACATTCCCCCCAGCGATATCAAAATGGAATATCTAATTAGAACCCCCCAATCGAGTTTCTGCGAATGGAAGGGCAATGCTGGATATTATACAATTGCTGTCGGGGACAAGCGAGTAGATAATGCTGGCTGGTTTTACCCCGATCCCACACCTAGTTTTGCTGGGATCAAAGATTTTGTGGCTTTCTACCCCCATTTAATGGATGCTTGTTATGTTGATGGGGAAAAAGTGCAGCCACAACCAGGTAATTTTTACGGCGGTTGGATCACAAGTGATATTGTTGGGCCTTTTAAAGGTAGTCCAGGCACTTGGGGATGGTAAGTTATTAAGTGCAATATTTAAGAGATTTAATATTATCTCTATAGTTTTGCACCGTAACGAGAATGCCGAACTCAAAAACTTTTAGGGGCCTAGTCGATTTTCACTAGACCCCGGAGGCGACACAAAGTCAAATTTTTCAACTTGGTGGTTTAAATCTACACGACAACTAGGGTTGACAACTCTTGTATTTCCAGCATAGTTGTGTCTTTCCAGACCGTAGGTGTGGCTCTACCTGTAAATTAAACTTAGGTACTTCGCCTGTGTATCTATGCTTGGATTTGCTACAAGTGGGCTTTTGACAGGGGACACACAGTCAGTTGCCCTTTTTTGGTTAGTTTCTTTTTGTTTGTGTCCTACTAATTAAGTTAGCACTGCGATCTACTAGCAGTAACTCCCTTTTTACTAAAGTTAACGAGTCTTGAAAACTCGCAAAATTACTACAATCTTGTACAAAAAATCAGGAATTCCAGTTCCACATCACAGGGTTGTCGTCTAAGCGATCGGTGACAATTCTACTAATGTCATCAATTTCTTTTAGCTCATCAGGAGAAAGTTGGAGATCTGCGGCTAGAGCGTTTGCTGCTGCTTGTTCGGCGTTTCTAGCTCCGACGATCGCGTTGGTTTGGGGTTGAGCAATTAACCAAGCAAGTGCTAAATTAGCTAGGGATACTTGATGGCGATCGGCAATTGGACGCAGTTTATCCAGTGCTTGCTGCGCTCGTTCGTAATTTTCTCCCTGAAACAGCTTATTTTTAGAGCGGTTATCTTCAGGGGCGAATTTATGCCCCCTTTCAAATTTTCCTGTTAACAATCCTTGCGCCAGGGGCGAGTAAGCCAGGATGGAAATATTGTTTTCAATGCAATAGGACATAGCATCCTTCTCTACATACCGCCAAAACAGCGAGTAAGGAGGTTGCAAACTGTCAATGCGTCCGTATTGTGAGGCTTCTTCTAACTGAGTGCGGGAGAAATTGGAAACACCGATCGCCCGAATCTTACCTTGCTGCTTTAATTCATTCAAAGCACTCATTGTCTCTTCAATTGGGACAATATCACTATTAAAAGCGCCACTTGGCCAGTGAATTTGATACAGATCGATGTAATCTGTATTTAAGTTTTTCAGCGAACCCTCACACGCCTCAATTACAGAGTCGTATTTGAGGTGATTAGCAAATACTTTGGTAGCG
>DATNQH010000231.1:0-7117 GCA_036704105.1 Leptolyngbyaceae cyanobacterium
GCTTACCCTTTGAAAGCATAAGTATTTTTAATGAGCTTTTGAATCAATTTAAGTTGAATCAAATTACTATCGAATCATTTAGGAGCTAAACCAAAAATTTATTAGCGCACTGTATTACAGAAGTAAGGCAATGCTAAGAAATCATCCTTTGCAAATAGCCACTCGCTGCTGAAAAAATGAAGTGGAATGCAGGCGCATAATGATGCTACCATTTCCAGCATTTGTGGTAGTGAAAAGGCTAATAATGTACGAATAGTCGTTGTCGTCAACTTACATTAACGCCCAGAAATTAAAGCTAAAAATGAGTTTTACAGCGACGATCTGTTTGATCGTATCCTTGTAAAATTATAGGTACGTTCCAGATAAAGCTTATCAGGTATTGTACGATTTTTGATGTATTATAATATACCAAGAAGTTACCTGGGTAGATGCACATTTGTTTGCAAGTCGATTGCATAACGCTCCTATTGTTTCTTTAAGACAGTGACTACTCAAGCCTGCCAACAGTAATTGAGCAGAGCGAAGTAGTGCTTGCGAGAAATTAGTCGCTTTGCGACGAGTTGCAAGTTAGCTATGTATTGCTTCAAATCTCGCTTCAGGGAAAGTTTGCTGGGAGCGAGCTTGTGAGCTTGAATGCGGCAATGGAGTTTTAACTGCCAACACTCAAGAAAGTAACAAATTTTATGAACTACTGTAAAGACAGAAGTGTAAACTTTATGTCTGTGTTATGTATGGCTTTCTTTTTATCTATCTAAAGTTATAAAGATAAGTACTTACCATATCTACGAGCAGCAGCAATTAAAAGAGTTGGAATACTGACTGAATAAAGAAATGGACAAAACTGTGATTCTGTGCCTGTAATTAAGTGTACAAGTAATTTTCATAGTTACCTCACTCTTGCGGTAGAAGCAGTGGTAAAGCAACATCAGATACACTCAGGTCGCAATAAGTTAGCGGGATTAGCTAATAATTTCTCTAATATTATTTATTCTCAACGTGAGTAAAAATAGCAAACAACTACTTGTAAAACCTTCAAGCTTTTAGTTGCATCGATTGGCATCAGTAAAATTTTTAGTTATTACACCTGAACCTGTCCAAAGCGAGAGCGTTTATCTTTGCCAACAGGGCAAAAAAGGTCTCCAGGTAAGTCTAATTAAGCTCAAGGCTAGCATTTGTATTTAACTTTAGTTGATGCGGTTTTGTATTTGACGATCGCAAATCAGGATCAAATATCCTTTGACTCAAAACTCGGTCGAATTTAACAATCGATCCGAGCCAATCAAATTTAAACCTCACAATTGAGAAAAGCACAAGCGATCGCAAAACCCATACAAGCGCAAAGCGTTGAGTCTAGAGCGAGTAGTCAAACAATTAGCTCAACCGCTCTGCCTTCAAACCTGCTGACTTCCAATCCAAAAGTACTGCTTGACACCGTTTGTAATTCGGTTCGGCAAATAAACCCCGGCGATCAAGTCGATTAATAATTGAAAGAATATCTGGTGAGGGCAGAAAGCAACTAACAACCAAGTCCCCTACTTTTGAGTGGTGCAGTAAATGCGATTCCAAAATTTCATCCAATAAGTCTGCATCCTGGCACTGGGGTAAATACTCAGCCATCATCATCCGCACCTCAGATAATATGCTTGACTGCCAATCGGGGTTTGGTGGAAAGGCAAGTAATAACCTAATCCGCTGTGAAATTCGCTGCAAAAACTCTGGTGAATTAGGGCTACCACAGTATAAAAAATGTTTTTTTCCCAGCCGCCACCAACTTCCTGGCGGAGCGGACGCAACAACGGTTGAGTGTGGAGTTGAAAGCACTGGTGCAGTTTGTGGCAGCGCGTACTTCTGCTTGAGCGCCTTGGCCGCTTTGTGGGTGATAAGTTCGCCAGCTTCAGCACGGGCTAGCGCTTCAGTACGGGCGGCTGCGGGAGTTGAAGGTGCTGCCAACACATAGAGTGCCGAAGGAGCGATATACAGATCTAACAAATTGTTAGGTTTAAATTGTTTAGCTACGTGCATAAATCGATTGGCTGTCATTTGCGTCCAATCAAATTCAGCTTGCAACCATCGTTCAAATTGTCCATGCCCCAGTCTTTCTTTTACCTCGATCAGTTTTTGCCCAACTTCGATAATCTCTTGAGCAGTTCGCCGGATCAAGGCGCGAATTTCCCCGGTTTGTTGCTGCACAAACTGATAAGTTGCAGCATCGAGACTGGCGTAGTTAAACATTTTATCAGTCTGAGAAATAGCTGAAACTACCATAGATACCACACCTGAAATGTCAAACTAGTATTTTCAACTTCAAATTTTATTAAGCAGTAGTTGTGTTGAGTTAAAAAGGATTTAGCTAAATCAAAATCTGGATAAGAGAAGCGATCACCCATTGCAACTATACCCAAAACATCAAGACTAAGGGTATAGTTTTTAGTACTGAGGCTAGTATAACTTAAACAAAATTTAATTTTATACCAGTAAGTACGTTAGTGAACTAGGGCGATCGCTCTCGATTAGACGAAACCAAACAGTGATATATTACTTAAGCTCTCTGACTGTTGAACAACTGCCAGGAAAGCATACCAAAAGTAGCCAAAGCAAAGATACCTAACCTAGAATTTGAAGCAGTTTGCGGCTCGCCCAGGGTGTCATAGGTGTAACCGTACTTTCTCCAATCTAGAGTACTTTCAGGTGTGACAATATCATCTGGAGATACGCCAGGTAATAAGGATAACTGATCTCTATTCCCCTGATTCACGGGTGTTGACTCGCCGCCATCCCAAGGCCAGAGACGATCTTTGAGATTCTCACCGTAATGCAAGCCACTAGCTGGGTAAAAGTTGCTGCCTTCATGACCGTGTTTCTGCCATTGGGTCCAAATGCGATCAACATTGGAATGAACCAACCAAAATACTGGGTCGTTGATCGAAGACGCAAGAGCGCCCATTGTACCAAGAGCTTCTGGTCTTCCTATTGCTGGATCGAAAGTAGCTCCACCAACGAAGCTATGAAAATAGTTATGTTGGAAGACACCTGGAATTCTATTACCCTGGCTATCTACTTTGAGAAATCCTTCTACGGCTTGGCGAAATGTATCATAGTCGTTAATAGCAAGGATTTGCTTTTCATCTTCTTGAGGAACTGGATAAACATTTATCGGTGGTACTTGTAAAAAGCGTAAGAGTGCAGAACCGAATGTTTCCCCTGATTCCTTAAGATGTAAATCTGGATTAATTATCCAGCCATTATTTTCTGAAAACGCACCACTCTGAACAGGTCCACCTGAAACGCTGCCTAAGCCTGGAATTTCAAAGTTTACGCCTTGTCCATTTGGCCCCATAAAGTCGTCTTGAAAGATAACTTTCAAAGCTTCTGGGTTTGTCCAATCCCAGTAGGGAAGCGTTACTCTTGGATTGACAGATTGCAAAGATTGCTCAAAGCGGTGAATAAATTCACGATGCCAAGGAAAGAATAGGGAACTCTCATGCGCGCCGTCATGTCCAGCTGCTGGACCTTTGGCATCCATTGTCATTAACCCCATAGCTGCCACGTGCTGGGCAACAAACTCGTCATAAATACTAAGTTTATGATCGGGTAGAGTTGTAGTTTTTAATGTAGTAATCGCGTCGACGAATTCTGCTCTCTCTTCTGGAGTCAGGTCAACAACGTTCTTTCTCACAGCTAGTTCGTTGCTAGCCCAGACGGAATTTCCGAATATGATGATGGCAGCAGTTATAGTAACAGCCAATAATATTGATACAGTCTTACGGGGCAAATTCATAGTCTCGCTCTTGTTCTCATGTTGCCACAATTCCACAATTATCACAGGAAGTGGCTAAAAAATTAAAATAGGATGAGAAACAATGGAATACAATAGAGAATTTTTTGCCAAGTTGTTGATTTTTTCGCAGCTAGTCCAAATTTGTTTTTAGCATTCAGATGTTGCCACCTTTCTAAACAACAAAGCTATAAAAGTATATTTATAGTCGTACCAGCTTACAGGCCGATCTGAGCAAGCAGGGATATCTACAGCTTGTGCTAAGACTAAATTCTTCTCTTGAGCTAAAGCGATTAATTGCTCAATATCTGGAGCGGAAAACACTTTCCATTCCAACCCAAATGGTTGGATAGAACTATCTATTTCAATATATTCTGCCCAATAGTCAGTTGTGAGAAATAGTAAGCCGTCAATTTTGAGTAACCTCGATACTTCAGCAAAAAAGGCGGCTATTTCTACACCATGCTCGATTACTGAAATGCTAATTGCCACATCGCACTTACCATTGACCAGTGGAGTTTGAGTAAGATTTCCTTGATGTAGGGTATAAGCTGTATTAGCATCGTAGCTGATCTGGAGATCGATTCCATGAAGATTATTAAAGCCCAAAGCAGCCAGAAAATTCAGTGTACAACACTCGCCGCAACCTAAATCAATTATTTGTGACTGCTTGCCAATGGTTGCGATCGCATTATAAAGCAGCAAATGATCCCAGTTCTTGTGAAAATCCAAATGCAGCGGTAAACAGAGGCTTTGAATTTTCAAAGTAGCTGCATCAATTTCTTGTCTATTTTGTAGAATATTAATCACAGTAACTCTTGTTGGTAAAGTTATTTCAAAATTATAAATACTATTTCAACTTAGGCAAAAATGGATGAAAAATTAGTCATTTGATACTAATCTTAAAAGTGTTAGAAACTAAACTTAAAGCAAGTTATAGCAATCCCCGTATCCCTATAGCCAATTTCTTAAACTGCTTTCGCAGTCTCCGATTCCATTAGGATACCTGGCTCTAAGCATCTCCATGCCCTATTTTTAAACGTTGTTAATTCAGCCAAATGCCCCTTGAAACTACTTTGAAATACTATCACCAACAACCACTAGCCTTCCCCAGCAATTACCTGAAGGATCTGTGCGGAGAGATCCAGGCTTGCCCTTACTTTGCTATTAATAACCTCAACCGAGACTTTGTGAATACCAAAGGATTTTCAGTGGTGTTTCAACGTCAGGGATTAGCAGAAGTAAAACAAAAGTTTCCCTTTTTTAAGCCTTATCTAGATCTAGCTCTTCAGGCGAATTGTAATGCTTTTTACCTCAATCCTTTACTGCTGAAGGAAGGCTCTCATGTCGATGCACATATTGATCGATCGCTACGTTCCTACTGCAAAACCATTGAGCCGCCTGCTCTCGTCAGTGTCCTCTACGTTCAAGTACCACCAAATCTAGAGGGGGGAGAACTGGTACTGCGCAGCCACAAACGCCAAGTTGGGCAGATTAAACCGCAAACAAATACTTTGCTTTACTTTCAGGGTGACTTAACCCATTCTATCAATGTTGTGAAAACCCCAGGAATTCGCCTGAGCTTGGTTTGCGAACAATACAGCTTGAGCGAGGCTGAACTTCAAGAAATTCCGCAGTTTACTCTGGAGTCAAGAGCAACTCAACCCAAAACGAAGAAGAGATGTGCCCCATAGCCTAGTCTTTAACCTGCTTCCCCAGTCAGGTATCTAGGTGGGATACCTGGCTGGAAAGCACTACCATGCGCTGTTTTTAAACTTGGTGAATTCGGTTGATCGCAACTTAGGCGATCGCCTCCACTACTCCACCGCAGATAAAGCCTTGCTTCTTATTGATTACAGGTGCGAGTATAATTTTCGACATAGCAGGGTAAAGAGATTTCCGGTGATAAACGCGGATCTACGATCGCCTCCCCTGCAACCATTTGCAATGGGACTTCACCCGCCCAAACAGGTAAGCTATAATCTGCTTCGTCGTCGTTTGGCGAACCCGTCCGTACTTTAGCTGATGCTTCATCTAGCGGTAGGGATAGCACCAAAGTTCCTTGGAGTTCCTGACGGTTGGGTTGACGCACCTCTGCCCATCTTCCTGGTATTATATGTTCGGTAAAGGCTTGGAGTGCTTCTAGTTTCTGTTCAGTATCTTGCACTGCGATCGCGGTACCAAAGATAACAACCGAACGATAGTTCATCGAGTGATGAAAAGCAGATCTTGCCAGCACTAACCCATCTAATAGGGTGACGGTAACGCAGACTTCGATCCCACTTTCGAGCGATCGCAACATCCGACTAGCAGGTGAACCATGAATATACAAGCGATCTCCTACCCTACCGTAAGTAGTCGGAATCACAAACGGCTGACCATCTACAGCAAATCCTACATGACACACCAGCCCTTCATCTAAAATCTGATAAATAACTTGGCGATCGTACTCTCCCCGCTGCGGAAGTCGCCGGATTTGAGTGCGAGGTGTAGCAGTTAAGATGTCTGTGCTGACTTGATTTTCCAAAGTACTTATTCCTTCTGAATGTGAGGTAATATTCTCGCTTCCACAGCTATCGGCTGAACGCCACAAATATTCTGAATTCTCTACAGAGGTGGCAATGCAACGCCTCTACGTCCTGTACAGAGGTAGCATTACAACGCCTCTACGTCTTGTACAGACGTTGCATTGCAACGTCTCTACGTCTTCATCAAATCAAATCCAATCGCATTTCATTATTTTCAGAAAAACCCAAACTGGTGTAAACTGGTTTTCCTGATGGCGAGGCGTGAAGAATAACCCGCGTACAGCCAAGGGATTTTAGATAAGCGATCGCCATGTTAGTAAGTTGCTTCGCAATTCCTTTTCCTCGATAAGCTAGCTCAACGTAAACTCCCCAGATATATCCATATTTCCGGTAATTCTCAGCCAATACTTGGGGATAAAGCCCGGCAAAGATTTGACAGCTTGCAGAACCGATTGCTACACCGTCAACCTCTGCAATAAATGACTGATAAAACAAGTCTTGACGAGCATTATTTATGAACTGCAGTGTAGTTTCCAGCCAATCAGATCTGATCGACTCATCTGGAACATCGTTATCCATCCACATTTGATAGAAATGTTGAGCAATCAGCGAGTCTTCATTTTGGCTTGCCTCTCTGATAGTAATATTTAATTTTGTCTGCATTATTTCTTGGATTTGGTTTAACCACTGTCAGCTTAATTATTCAAGTGGTCTAGCACAATAGCCAATTTTGTGCTTTTATATAAGTCCACTTTGGTTGTGATAGGTGCAAATGGATTTAGCGATCGCCCTTGACAACAATACAGCTATACCC
>DATNQH010000232.1:0-6831 GCA_036704105.1 Leptolyngbyaceae cyanobacterium
TCGTACTTCAGACCAACCAATCGCTGTGTCTCATGGGGGTTCTTTTCAATGTAATTTAATACAGAACTCATTTTTTTCTGGCTAAAAAAGTAAATTTTATACTCTTTTACCACACAACACTTCTATTTTGGAGATGCCTAAAATACAAGCGCGATCGCTACCTTTAATCAAAAACTACCAGACAAACAAGCTAAAATCGCTACATATTTTGTAGTGAAACCCGCTCTGCTATTAGCGGCGAACTTGGTTGTGGGAAAGTTAAAATCTAAATATGTCACTTCAGATATCGCACCAATAACTGAGGCTCCGAGTGACTCAAGTAGGGTGCAACATTTGAATCACCTACACCAAGTTTCTTAATGACAAATAGCCTGGTTTCATTCCCAACAGAAACTCGTTCCTCGCGTCTGTGGATGCCAGAGCGCGTTCTGTTCACACCCGCCGCACTAGATGAACCTTGGGGACAACAAATATTATCGCGCGTACAGTCGCTCAATTTACCCGTCGAAGAACTACCCAAAAACCGCTTAACAGGTTTGCGTGGCGAGGACGAGCGTGACACATATAATAAGAGCAAGCGTACTCTTGCTGTCGTCACTGCACCACCCAGTAGTTTCAAACTCAGCCCCATTCCTCCTTCTGCTGACTGGCAGTTTCACCTAGCCGAAGGTTGTCCAGCACACTGTCAATATTGTTATCTAGCAGGTAGCTTGCAAGGCCCTCCCATCATCCGCGCCTTTGCTAACTTACCGCAAATTCTGGCTAATTTAGGTAACTACGAACAAGCAGGTAGTGCTAAAAGTTTTGAGGTAAGCTGTTACACAGATCCTTTAGGTATCGAGCATCTAACTGGTAGCTTGGCTGAGTGCATTCGCTACTTCGGTACTCGTGAGGATGGATATTTGCGTTGGGTGAGTAAATTTGATGCAGTGGACAATCTCTTAGATTTGCCCCACAACGGGCATACGCGCTGTCGCTTTAGCGTCAATGCTAACCCGGTTTCCGGTCGGTTTGAGGGGGGTACAGCATCAGTTAAGTCGCGGCTTGGGGCGTTGCGGCGCTTAGCACTAGCAAAGCAGCAGGGTGGTGGTGGATATCCAGTCGGTTTAGTCATTGCGCCGATTATGGCGATCGATGATTGGGAGTTACATTATACTAAACTCTTCGATGAAATTAGTGAAGCGATCGATTTTGATTGCGATCTCACCTTTGAGTTAATTTCCCATCGTTTTACTCCTGGTTCCAAGGAAGTTCTGCTTTCTTGGTATCCCCAAACAAAGCTAGATCTCGATGAGGAGAAGCGCAGCGTCAAGCGGAATAAATTTGGTGGGATCAAGTATGTCTACGACACCGACACGATGAAGACATTGCGCCGCTTTTTCGAGAGTCAGATCCAACAGCGCTTTCCTCAAGCTCAAATTCTCTATTGGACATAACTTCTTTCTAAGATTGAGAGGGTGTAGGGTATAGGGTGTATTTAGTCTCTAGCTTCTTGCCCTTTCGATCGATCGCATGGAAACCCTAAAATCTCGTATGCAGGCGGTGCAGTCGCCTATAATTCCGGTAATTGGCGAGTTGATTCGCTCTTGTCCGGGGACTATCTCTCTTGGGCAAGGTGTAGTATATTATCCACCACCACCAGAAGCAATAGAGCGGCTAACACAATTCTTTGCCGAACCGAGTAATAATTTATATAAGTCTGTTGAGGGAATTGTACCTTTATTAAGTGCGATCGCTCAAAAACTACAAGCTTTCAACCAAATTGAAATTAACGAAAATAGCTGCGTTGTGGTGACAGCAGGCGGTAACATGGCGTTTATGAATGCAATCCTCGCCATTACTTCTCCTGGTGATGAAATTATTCTCCTGACACCTTATTATTTCAACCACGAAATGGCTGTCAGAATTGCAGGTTGCACTCCGGTATTAGTGGCGACAGATAAAAATTATCAACTTCGTCCAGGTGCGATCGCAAGTGCCATTACTGAAAAAACCCGCGCAGTAGTGACGATTTCCCCTAATAATCCTACTGGGGTGGTGTATCCAGAGGCAGCGTTACGGGAAGTTAATCAAATTTGTCGCCAGCATAATATTTATCACATCAGCGATGAAGCCTACGAATATTTTACCTATAACGGCGTAAAACACATTTCCCCTGGCGCATTTGCTCAAAGTAGTTCCCATACCATTTCCTTGTATAGTCTTTCCAAAGCCTATGGTTTCGCTAGTTGGCGGATTGGCTATATGGTAATTCCAGAACATCTTCTAGTTCCGGTTAAAAAAATCCAAGATACAATTCTGATTTGTCCAGCAGTAGTTTCGCAGTATGCAGCATTGGGAGCGTTGCAAGCAGGATATAATTATTGCCAAAAACATATTAATGCGATCGCTCTAGTACGACAATTAGTACTTGACTCCCTCAACTCCATACAAAATATATGTAGTATTGCACCTGCTGATGGTGCTTTCTATTTGCTACTAAAAATTCATACTCATAATGGTGCTTTTGAGTTAACAGAACGACTGATCCGCGAACATCGCGTCGCAGTAATTCCTGGCACTACATTTGGCATGGATGACGGGTGTTATTTGCGCCTTGCCTATGGCGCATTGCAACAAGATACAGCAGCAGAAGGAATCGAACGATTAGTGCAAGGTTTAAAATCTATTTTATCGTAAGATGCCTTAACGCACGTTTACCTTTTCTACAATAAAGCTAAAGATATGCCGATTATTCACAAACTAATTGAAGTAGAAACCGACACAGGAATTAATATTTATAATATTACACCTGAAATTGAAAAACTGATTGCATCAACAGGTATTAACAACGGTCAAGTTTTGGTATTTTCTCGCCACACAACAACTGCTTTAGCAATCAATGAAGATGAAGAAAGATTGTTAAAAGATGTCAAGGTATTTTTAAGAAAATTAGCCCCCGAATCAGAGCGATACTTACATAATGATTTGCATCTAAGAGATGTGCCAGAGGATGAACCAATGAATGCTCATTCTCATTTGATGGCAATGATGCTGAGTACCAGTGAAGTAGTTCCGATTGTGGATGGCAAACTAGCTCTAGGAACTTATCAATCAGTCTTATTTTTTGAACTAGATGGCTCAAGAAAAAGAACTGTGTTTTGTCAACTCAGTGGCGAATAATTTATCTATCTTTTTTATTAACCAATTCATTGTAGGGTGGGCAATGCCCACCTACTTTACTTGAATTTAACTATGAATTAGAAATTACGAATTATATTCAACCTTTGGTTAAGCGAATATGATCCATAATTTGCTTCTTGCGTTGGTCGTTCATTGTGGAAGTTGGCTGAATAAAATTCCCTGAACTACGAGCTAGATGCTCCATAATTCGTTTTTGGCGATCCGGTGTTATAGCCATAGTTTTTCAGTTAGCTTAATTTGGTATTGTAACTCAATAAATGCACTGAGATCTTCTAGTATGCTCCTAATTGTCAGGCAAAAATCTAGGAACTAGAAAGAATATTGAAGCTTTATATTAAATAATAAATAAAAACTTATTTAGATGACAACTATCTTGAGAAAGAAATGCAAATAACTAGCTTTGGGTAGAAGTAAACCTGAAACGAGTGCTGCTAATTTTTGATTGGTTCTATCTCTTTTTAGCCTATGAACTTAGGTATCAGCAATCCCCATCGGATCAAAGAAATTCTCCGCGTTATTCATGCTGTAGCCATCATCGTGGTGGGAATCACGCACTTTATCGTTCCAGAGCAATACGCTAGAATCGTACCGCCGCAACTGCCTTATCCGTTTGAATTAGTCTATATTAGCGGCTTCTTTGAGATTTTGGGCGGAATTGGTTTAGTGATTCCCTTTGTGAGTGTTGCAGCTGCTTGGGGATTGATTGCTTTGTATATTGCAGTGTTTCCGGCAAATATTAATATGGCTGTAAATAGCATTCCTATTGATGGAATTCCTCATATTCCTTGGCTATATTGGGCAAGGCTACCCTTTCAAGCAGTCTTAATCGCTTGGGCATATTGGTATACTAGAAAACCCAAATCACAACCAGCAGCCTCTAGTATTGAAAAGCAGGTATAACGCTAACAAATCGTTAAATGAAGTGTGAAGTGTGCGTGGTTAGTGGTTAGTTGTTAATTTCAAGCAGCACTTTATGCGCCTCCTTTGTGTGAATTTCCTTCATCCTTCACCATTGAGCATTCGCCATTACCAACAACCTCTTAGCTACTTTCTCCTCAACTGGCATTACTGACAAGCGATTTCCTCTTCTCGTCACCCACAGTTCATCCGCACTAAACTCTTGCTTCAGTCTTGCTAGAGGTATGCATTGAGGGAAAGCCTCGACGAATTCTACCTCTACTGTATGCCATCGAGGCGAGTCAGGCTTTGATTTGGGATCGTAGTAATGACTGTTGAAATCGAACTGGGTAAAATCGACAACCATAGAAGTTACTATCCGCGCTAATCCGACAATACCAGGAGAAATGATATTCGAGTGGTAGAAAAAAGCCATATCTCCTGGCTGCATTTGACGTAGGAAGTTACGCGCTTGATAGTTGCGTACACCATCCCAAATAGAAAAGAGATCGCGCTCCAAATCTTTGATACTATATACTCCTGGTTCGGATTTCATTAACCAATAATTCATCAAAGTCTCTATAAAAGTGAGCATCCTTAATTGACTATCTCACAAAGCGCACGTATTCTATGAATGACCAAAAATACGGCGATGGAGTTCTAATTGGCAGACTCGCAACTACCTAAAAATGTTACTCGCAGTTCAGCTTTAGATATATTTAAGGGTTTGTTAGTTTTTGGGATGATCTTAGCCCATGTTATTCAAATCCTAGGCGATCGCAATAATCTCTTGTTAACTGCTATATCTAACTATATCAATCTCATTAGTTTTTCAGGTTTTCTGTTTGCCTTCGGATATGCCAACTATTTCGCCTATTTCAGTAAAGATTTTCAAGTTGTTAAATGGCGAATGTTCAAGACAGGCTTGAAGATACTTGTAGCTTTCTATATTTCAGGAATTGCTTTCAGAATTATTTTTGAAAAAAAGGCAATACATCTATTAGATATTATTAAAATTATCCTGCTTGCAGACATACCTGGTTATTCTGAGTTTCTTGCCTCTTTTGCAATTATTACTCTGCTAGCGCTCGTTTTATTTCAATTAATAAAAAGTGTTTTGTCAAACAAAATGTATTTCTGGTTGCTCAACATATTTCTGCTTTTTACAACATTTATACCCTATGAGCGGATAACTATAAATCAGATAGGCTTATTAATTGGAACTAATAATTTTGCCTGCTTTCCAGTAATTCAATATTCACCCTTATACTTAATAGGCATATACTTTGCCAGGCATCAAATTAAATTTAATAGAATGGCACTACTAATATCAAGTGCATTTACATTAAGTTTTATATCGTATTTATTATATACGCATAAATTACCTAACCGTTTTCCCCCGTCTCTATTCTGGATTGTTGGCTCGGCTTTATTTTTGTATATATATTTCCTAGGTTCAAATTTATGGCTCTTTCGCTCCCACTATGCTGGAGCAACGTTAAGATACCAGCAGATTAAACAGCGTAGTTGAAAATTATCAAAGTTTCTGAAACCATAGCCTGAGCGTTTTATCAGCTTCAGTTTATTATTAATTCCCTCTACTACCCCATTAGTAGTACCTTGTTCAAAATAACCGACAATCTCACCAAACCAGCGAGTGATTGTGCCAACACTTTTTTGAAAATCTGTTCTTGCCAATGCCAGCCAATCTAAAAGTTTGAGAGTCCCGTCAGCCCAATCTTGTGAATTCTCAAATAAGCCTCTAAATTCTTCTTTCAATCTATGCATCCGTGCCAAGTAAGGTGAAGCTTGTTGGATTGCTTCTAATTTCAATTGCTGCTGTTGGGTTAAGTCATCTTCGGGCTTCAACAATACATACTTACTTTGATGTAGAGTTGCTTTTAGTTTGGCCTTCGCTGTTGGCTCTGACAAAGATTCTGCTGCTTTCCTGATATTTCTTCGCGCTAAATCTAACTCTTCATTGACCAGTTTGATCACATGGAATCTGTCTACAGTGATGTCAGCATTAGGTAATAAGTTTGAGACTAAACCTTTATAGTTACCGGACATATCCATACTGACTTCATCAATTTGGTTAAGTACCTCTGTTCCCCATGCCTCAAGCACTGCACTGATATCTGCCTGCTTGCGAGACTTGACAAACCCAACTGGTTTATTTGTGTCTAAATCAACTAAGACGACAATGAATTGTCTTTGACCTTTTTTCAAAGCTATTTCATCAATTCCTATTCGTTTTAACTGCCCCAGGTCTATTTTGACTTTTTTTTACTTACATTTTCTACCATTGACCAAACTTCTTCATCTGTGAGGTCATTGTTTTGAGCAACGCTGTGGACATTGCTATTCCTAACTTGCTTGACTGTTTCTACTGCTAATCGGTTGGTATATTTACATCTTCTATCTACAAAATCTAAATCTTCACTGAAAGGTTTGTTACAGGGCTTACATTTAAATTGTCTACGATTGACTTTTAATTTAACTTGACGATTACTGATAGCTAAGTCTCTTACCCAATAACCATGATTTTGATGCAAATGGAAACTAATATAGCCACAGCGTGGACAAACAGCTTTTTCCATCCATGCTTCTACTTCGAGTAGCAAATCTGTTTCTGTTTCGCGGAAGTTTTCAACTACAATGCCTGGCAGGTTTAGTAGTCGAGTCAGCAAAGGTTCCATCGAGTTATTTTGTATTGCACACTACATTAGCATACCACCGCCGATAGAGCCA
>DATNQH010000233.1:0-28934 GCA_036704105.1 Leptolyngbyaceae cyanobacterium
CGCTGGTAGTTGCGCGTGAGTTACATTTCCAAGGCTACGAAGTCTTAGTGTATCGTCCTTTCTCGAAGTTAAAGGAATTAACTTCTCAACACGCGCAGTATGTTGAGAGTTTGGGCATTCCCAGTTTTGACTCAATTGAATCTTTGCAAGAGTGTGACTTGCTGATTGATGGATTATTTGGGTTTGGGTTAGAAAGAACGCTCACCGATCCTGTTGCAAGTGCAATCGATCGCATCAATCAATGGTCTAAGCCTGTTATCAGTATAGATATGCCTTCTGGTATACACACGGATACGGGGGAAGTGCTGGGAACTGCGATTCGGGCGACTCGAACATTTTGCCTCGGTTTGTGGAAGCAAGGCTTGCTGCAAGACGAAGCTCTCGATTATGTCGGTAAGGCTGAATTGATTGATTTTGACATTCCTGATTCGGATATACAGGCGGTGTTGGGAGATACTCCCAAGACTAGGCGGATTACAAGCACCAATGCGATCGCTACTCTTCCTCTACCCCGTGCGCCAGTTACGCATAAATACAAGCAAGGTCATCTTTTACTGATATGCGGCTCTAGGCGTTATGCTGGTGGGGCAATTTTAACTGGAATGGGTGCTAGAGCTAGTGGTGTGGGGATGCTTTCTATCGCCGTGCCAGAATCAATCAAATCAATGTTAAATGCTCAGCTACCAGAGGCGCTGATTGTCGGTTGCCCGGAAACAGGTGGGGGCGCGATCGCTCACTTGAATTTACCAGATGGCACAGATCTGAGTTCATTTGCTGGGATCGCTTGTGGCCCTGGTTTAACTGCGGAAGCAACGCCGATTTTACAAGGTGTTTTAGATAGCGATCGCCCCTTAGTTTTAGATGCCGATGGTTTGAATATTTTGGCAAAATTGGGAACTATACCGACTTTATCTCAAAGGCAAGCACCAACAGTTCTTACGCCTCACGCGGGTGAGTTCAAGCGCCTATTTCCCGATGCAGCCGATCCAATGCATGACAGGGTGCAGGCTGTTCGTTCAGCCGCCTCTATGTGTGGGGCAGTAGTGTTATTGAAGGGAGCAAGAACAGCGATCGCTAATGCTGCTGGGGAAGTTTGGATTAATCCCGAAAGTACCCCAGCTTTGGCGCGTGGTGGTAGCGGAGATGTGTTAACTGGTTTACTAGGGGGACTTGTAGCACAAGCTACATCGCAGCATATATCTATAGAAGAGATTGTGGCAACTGCTGCGTGGTGGCACTCTCAAGCAGCTATCTTAGCAGCAGCAGAACGGACGGAATTGGGAGTGGATGCCTTTACGTTGTCACACTATTTGATACCATCGTTACAAAAAATTTTCGATTAAAGAATAAATCTTGATTTTGACGCTGGCTCTGTCTTTTAAGACTCGCTCTGTCTACCAATCGAGAATAAATGTAATCATTGTTACCGAATTTAATAGCTGCAATCGGATAGGTTGTGGTTAAAAATTCTACCTTATTGTAGGCGAGAAGCGATCGCACCAATGGGATTCTAAGAAGAGTTCAATTTGTATATAAATATACAAATCATCGCATGAGTTGAGCGAGTCGATTGAGCTTAATTTACGAGAGCGTATAGTTGAGTAGTCGGCACTAAGCCGCTGCCTTCTATATTTAGGATTCTACATATGCGATCAAGCAGGTTTGGGAAATAAGTAAGTGCGATCGCAAGATCTAGTCCACTAAAGACAGACATATGGAAGTTAAAGAAATAACCGAGTTAGGCAAATCACTATCCGCTAGCTACGATCTGCGCTTGGTTTTTCTTTCACTGGTAATTGCAATTTTTGGCTCATATAGCGCATTAGATCTGGCTGGGCAAGTTATATTTGCCGAGAATTTAGCGCGGAAGTTTTGGCTGATTGGAGGCGCGATCGCCTTGGGAATCACTATTTGGGTGATGCACTTCATCGCCATGTTGGCTTATCAGCTGCCAATCCCCATCACCTATGACTTCTCTACCGTCTTGATTTCAATGGTAGTAGCAATTGTGGGTGCTGGCATTGGGCTTTTTCTCGTCAGTCAAGTGCCATTGGGGTGGCAGCTGTTGGGTAGTGGTGGTTTTTTTGTCGGGCTGGCGATTATTGGAATGCACTATACTGCCATGCAAGCAATGCTAGTGGCAGGCGAACCCAAATATAACATTGGGCTAGTGATACTCGCTGACATCTGGGCATTTCTTCTCTCTCTAGCTGCTTTGTGGCTGACGTTTCATCCTAGTGCTAAGACTATTGTACCCAATGAGTTTATACGTAAGATTAGCAGTGCGATTATAGCGGGAGCCGCCATTGATGGGATGCACTATATTGCGATGGCGGCAGTTAACTTCTACCCCAGCGTGAAAAAATTAGCGGTTGCGTCTTCTGAAATTGACAATTATGTACTAGCAATTACGATTGGTGTTGCTGCTGTAATCGTCCTGATTTTAGCGCTGTTAGCTTCTTTTTTTGGTCAACGTCTCAGCGCTGAGATTGCAAGAGCAGAAGCACTACAAGAGAGTGAAAAAAAATATCAAAACTTATACAATCTAGCTCCCGATGCGTATATCACTATTACAGCGGATGGCAGGATCGAATCTGCTAATCAGTTTTTTGCTGAGTCTTTGGGTTATACCAAAGAAGAACTGATCGGCAAATCTGCTTGGGCGATGATTTACGAAGATGATCGCGAGTGGGTGCAACAGTGGGTTGACAGTATTTTTCAAGAAAAGTTACCAACAAGTGAAGCAGAATTGCGTAAAGTGCGCAAAGATGGTTCAGTTTTTTGGATTGTCCAGCGGAGCAAATTGCTTTTAGATGATAGTGGCAGAGCGATCAAACTGAACATAATTTGTAGAGACATCACACAGCGCAAGCAAATGGAGTCACAGCTACTCCAAAATGCTCTACACGATGCATTGACTGGTTTACCCAACCGAGTTTTATTTATGGATCGTTTGGGGTTGGCTTTAGAACACGCCAAACGACAGCAGGATTATTTATTTGCCGTACTGTTTCTCGATCTAGATCGATTTAAGGTTGTAAATGACAGTCTAGGTCATTTGCAGGGGGATGAATTATTGAAAGCGATCGCCACAAGGTTGCGATCGTGTTTGCGCCCGATGGATACGGTAGCAAGGCTGGGGGGTGATGAGTTCACGATCTTGGTTGAAGATATAGAAGATGCCAGCGATGCGATCCGCGTTGCCGAACGAGTACAAGCGGAACTTTCGTTGCCCTTCACTCTAGATGGGCAAGAAATTTTTACCTCCGCCAGTATTGGCATTGCCTTGAGTACGACAGATTATGACAATCCAGAAGCCCTGCTGCGAGATGCTGATATTGCTATGTATCAAGCCAAGAGCCAAGGTTCGGCAAGATATCAGATATTTAACCAAGATATGTATGCTAAGGCAGTGGCACTGTTGCAGTTGGAAACAGATCTGAGAAATGCACTGGAACGGCAGGAGTTTCGCTTGCAATATCAACCGATTGTGTCGCTAGAAAGCGGCTCAATTGCAGGCTTTGAGGCTCTGTTACGTTGGCAACATCCCGATAACGGGCTGTTGAATCCTGGCTCTTTTATTCAAGCAGCGGAAGAAGCCGGATTAATTGTCCGCATCTGTGAATGGGTACTTTGCGTTGCTTGTTCTCAGTTGCGCCAATGGCAATTACAGCTACCAACTGCATCTTCTTTGAGCATGAGAGTGAATCTTTCTGGTAAACAATTTAATCAACCACTTTTGAGCGATCGAGTTAACCAAATTTTGCAGGATATAGGTTTAGATGCTGCTAGTTTGAGGTTAGAGATTACTGAAGGCGCGATTATGGATAGTGCTGAATTCGCCCCTGAAATTCTCCAACAACTAAGAGATATAGGCGTACAATTGTCCATTGATGACTTTGGTACAGGCTATTCATCCTTGGGTCGTCTCTACCACTTTCCCATCAATGAGCTGAAGATTGATCGCTCATTCGTGGCTCAGATGGAGATGAGTTCAGAAAATTCATACATTGTCGAGATAATCTTGACTCTTGCTCATAAGTTAGGACTATTTGTGACAGCGGAAGGAGTGGAAACAGCTTCCCAACTAGCACAACTTAGAGCTTTGGAATGTGAGTATGGACAGGGAAACTTTTTTTCTCAGCCACTGGATAGCGAAGCAGCAGAAGCGTTAATTAGGCAAAATCCTCACTGGTGATTTTTACGCTTGCTCGGCATTGCACTCTATATACATTTTCGGTTAGGTAGGCATTGTTGACAAAATTTTTAGTTAGGCCACTGCCCACCTTACACTTCTAACAAAATTTTAGTTAGGTGGGCAATGCCTGAAAAATATTCGGTTAGGTAGGCATTGCCAGGTTACACTTCTACTGGTGATTTGTTATTGGCTGGCGCGTAATAATTGCCGTTTCGATCCATTCCTACGTTCATTAGGGATGATTCACCAGTGATTAATCTAGCTCCACGTTTGCGGGTGAAATAGTTCCAACCCCACTGAACTATTACTACTAATTTGTTGTCAAATTCAATTAGATAGTAAATATGGATAAATACCCAGAACAGCCAAGCTATTATGCCTGAAAACTTAACGAATCCCAAATCTACAACAGCGGCATTTTGGCCAATTACGGCTAAACTACCTCGATCTAAATAACTGAATGGTGCCAAATTTTCACCTTTAAGCCGCTGTTGGATAAGTTTAGCAATATACTGCCCTTCTTGAATTGCTACTGGTGCTACGCCTGGTAGTGGTTTGTCGTTTTGATGAGAAAAGTGCGCTAAGTCGCCAATTACGAAAATATTGGGATGATTTGCTATGCTCAGATCTGGTTCTACGATTACTCGCCCTGCACGATCTAGTTGCACACCAGTACGTTTAGCCAGCACTTCTCCCATTGGAGAAGCTTTGACACCAGCCGCCCATAATACAGTTTGGGCTGGAATTTGTTCGGTGCGATCGCCCCTGCGTGTAGTGACGGTGTGATCGGCAATATTTGTTACTAGTGTTTTTGTTTGTATAGTTACACCTAACCGCTGGAGTGAGGCTTCTGCCCTCGCCGATAATTCAGGTGGATAGGGCGGTAGGATACGATCCATGCCTTCGAGTAACAAAATTTTGGTTTCCGTCGTGTCAATATTGCGGAAATCTTTTTTTAAGGTAGTGTATGCTAGTTCCGCGATCGCTCCAGCTAATTCCACCCCTGTAGGCCCACCTCCGACAATCACAAATGTTAGCAAGGCACGGCGTTTTTCTGGATCGCTTTCCTTTTCTGCGGCTTCAAAAGCCAGAAAAATTCTCCGGCGCATTTCCAATGCATCTTCTACTGTTTTTAATCCCGGCGCAACTGTTGCCCATTCATCGTTGCCAAAGTAGTAGTGACTAACACCTGTGGCAACAATTAAGCTGTCGTAGGTTAGTTCCTCATTTTGCAGGATAACTTTTTGTTGTTCGGGATTAATATCAACTACTTCTCCCATCAATACTTTTGTATTCTTATTGCCATTCACTACAGAACGTAGGGGAGATGAAATATCAGCCGGAGATAAAGTACCTGTCGCTACTTGATAAAGTAGTGGTTGAAAAAGATGAAAGTTGCGCTTATCAACTAATGTTACACGCACTTGTTTTTTACCAAGTGCTTTAGCTGCATAAAGACCACCAAAACCGCCACCGATAATCACTACTTGATGAGGAGCCCGATTTTTATCAGTGTTTTTCATAGAACTTTTTTCTACTTTCTAAATATTACTGTTGCTTGGAATTAAGCAAACTATTTTCAAATTGCTTCACTTTTTACAGTTATCTATTTTAGGTTTATTTAACTTAAATTGACGTAACAAGTGTTACAGGTTTGCTCGAATTGTTTGTAATTAGTAAATTAAATCAAACAGCTTAAATTTGTCTTTTTTATATTTGCTCAAAATCTATCTTTTTGCGGATGCTATTTGCTGTTATCAAAATAGTCACGTTCCAACTACCCATCGAGTATCAGCTTAGCAGCAAAAACACCTTTGGCACATTAGATGCTTTTTGAAGATAAGCTAATGTTCACTGCCTTTGCATAAAAGATAGTCGTTAAAGGAGTCAGTTGTCAGGAACCAGAAGTCACAGATGTCAAACTGTCTCCTGTCTCCTTCACATTACAGATATGCAAGCGAGGATGACGATTAGCTTATGACAAAAGAATAGTTACGGCTTTTATGCAGCTTATCTTTAGGTACAGCGCGTTTCTGCTTAATTTGCTAGAAACGGGAATTTCATCGTTGAAGGGAAACTTATAACCCCAACTAGCGTCAGATTATGGCAACCACCAAAGAAAAATCTATGCTTGAGTTGATCGCTGTATTCCAAACAAGAGGCAACATTTAGGTATTATAAGAGAGTTATCTGCTTAAAATTGCAGATCGCTCAGCTTCTCATACCGCTTGGAGATACCCTTTATGCTAACCCTTAAGATCGCTGTATATATTGTCGTAGGCTTTTTCGTTAGTCTATTCGTCTTTGGCTTTCTGTCAAACGATCCATCTCGTAACCCCGGTCGTCGGGATCTCGACTAAGCAGCGACTAATTTACATCTTCAGGTGGAAGACAAAGATTTTCTTGCTTCCACAAGTTGATAGTAAGGCGCGTTTGGGCTGACCAGCGCGCTAAATTTTCGAGCAAAAAGTGGTTCCCAGTGCGGTAGAGTGCATAATCCGGCTGCTCAAACGCTATTTTGCTTAATATGACTCACCCAGTCCCGCCGCCTGAACCGCCTGCTATTGTTCAACAATCATCGCCTCAAACTCATAGCGCTGATAGAAATGCACTCAGCGATCGTTTGAGTCTTAATCAGTCATTAGATCCGAATTCACTAAATCCTAATTCACACTCTTCATCGGCATCCGTCCACGCGCTTAACCCCGCTCCGGCATCAGCGAATACAGCAAAAAGTGCTGCTTTTTTGGGTGCTGAAATGAAAGTTGGCTATTCGGTCGAGGAGTTTGCGATCGCAGATTTGCCTGACATCAGTTTGAATCAAACCGCTGTAGCAAGCGAGGAGAGAGCAGGGGGAGCAGGGGAAGCAGGGGAGGCGGAGGGAGAAAAGCCTCTTACTTCAAGCTCAGCTCAAGCAACATTCCCCGCGCCACTTAGAAATCGCCCACTCGCTCAGAGTCGGACAAAAGCAATATCTCCTTTTCGTCCGTCTAATTCGATTTTAGTCAACAAGCTGTTAATGAGCCAAGCAACTGCACCAGGCAAAGTAGACGCAGGCTCAAACAATACTTCCCAGCCGCCAAATCCACCAGTAGAACTGGATTTTCGCGCTCCAAGGGGCGATCGGCCTCAGCCAACTATCCAGCCACAAACTCAGCCAACTCAACCAACGCCTCCTGGTACTGCACCAGCCAGGAGAAGAATTGTGGAAGTTAACTCAGATCGTCAGGTGTACGATGCCCAACGTCAGATCGTCACGGCTGAAGGTAACGTCGTGGTGAGAATAGAAGATGCAGTACTGGATGCTGATCGCTTAGAAGTGAGTTTGACAAATTTGATTGCAGTGGGTGAGGGTAATGTTGCTTTCACTCGTGGGAAACAGGTACTGCGCGGTCAGCGATTTACATTTAACATTGTTCAAAATAGTGGGAATATTCAAGGTGGTAGGGGTGATATTTTTGTTCCTACAGCTGGGGCAGATTTTTCTGATACTTTAGCTACTGATGTGTCGGCTGGAGGTGTATTTAGCCGTCCGCCAAGCGATCGCTTCAATTCTAGTCAACCATTGCAACAAGTCACCAGTCCGGGTGGGATTAATTTTACCCTTGGTGGTGGAAGGAACATTCAGAATATCACAGGAGCAAAACCAGGCGGTCAAGTTAACCGATTACGGTTTGAAGCTGATCGAATAGATTTTGATCCTCAAGGGTGGCAAGCTAAGGATGTACGTATTACCAATGACCCATACTCGCCACCGGAACTAGAGTTAAGAGCGGATACAGTGACGCTGACGCGGGAAACACCCCAGCGCGATCGCGTTCGGACGAGAAAACAGCGTTTGGTGTTCGACCAAGGGTTTTCTCTACCCATTCCCCGAAATCAAGCGGTAATTGACCGCACTCAACGCAATACTAGTCCTGGGATAGTTCAATTTGGTTATGACGGTGGTGATAGAGGTGGATTTTATATTGAGCGTGACTTTTCTTTCCTTGATTCACCTGCGGCGCAACTAAGTATCAGGCCCCAATTTTTCGTTCAAAAGGCTGTGTCAGGCAATGATGGCAATGTTGCAGGGCTTTTTGGTCTCAAAGCTAATTTGAGGGCTAATCCCAGCGCGAGAAGTGCCATCACGGGCAATGCGACCTTCACTAGCCTAGACTTTACTGAAATCGAAGACAATCTTCGGGCAAATTTGCTCTTGCAACAGCAAGTTGGTACTCGTTACCCCCATACTGTGGCGCTAAATGCTGGCTACCGCGAACGCATCTATAACGGCTCCCTCGGCTATCGCACCGTGCAAAGTAGTATCGGTGCAGATGTTACTTCTCCCGTCATTCCTCTGGGTAATACTGGGATTAACTTAAGTTATCAAGCTGGCTATCAATATATTAATGCTGCTAGTGATCGCATTGAATTACTAGAACGCGATCGCTCCAATGATCGCATTTCCTTGGGTCGCTTTCAAGGTACCTTTGCTCTCAATCGTGGCTTTCCACTATGGCAAGGTAGAGCTTTACCCGCTACCCGCACAGAAGGACTAAAATATACACCAGCACCAGTAGTTCCCTACCTAGCAGCCTATGGTGGAATTAGCGGAACTAGCAGTTTTTACAGCAATGGCGATAACCAATCTACCTTAATCGGCACAATTGGGCTTAGCGGGCAGTTTGGTCATTTCTCCCGTCCTTTTTTGGACTATACAGCCTTTAATATCAGTTATTCCGAAGGCATCCGTAGCGGCATTTCACCTTTCTATTTTGACCGAGCTGAAGATACCAGAACCTTGGGGTTAGGATTCACTCAGCAAATTTATGGGCCATTTCGCTTAGGTTTCCAAACCGGGATCAACTTGGACACCAAAGAAACCTTCACTACCGACTATATTCTCGAATACAGCCGTCGCACTTACGGCGTTTTGCTACGTTACAACCCAGATCAAGAAATTGGTTCGATCAGCTTTCGGCTAAGTGATTTCAACTGGAGTGGTAGTACCGATCCATTTAATGATGAAGTGCGACCCGTTTTTGGGGGAGTTAGACGATAAGTTAAGGATGAAGGCTGAAGGATGAAGGCTGAAGATTAAATTTCACACTTAATACTTCATACTTCATCCTTTTCTAGCCCTTAAATTTATCAGTTGCTGCCAAATCTTTAGTAGCATCTCTTCGAGCCAAAGCATCAAAGAGTCAAGCCATGCTAGTAATTGCTCTAGTGGATGTTTGACATAACCTATTACAGTAGCATTGGTTTCGATCCAGTCCAGCTTCGCCTCCATCCCGGTGGTTTGAGTGCTAAATGCACTAGAAATTTCACCAGATGTGTTTAGTTGAGGCGATTTAAACAAAGGAGGAGATTGTTTAGTAATGATTCCTGCTACTTTACCGTTGTTTATTTTTTGTTGTTTTACTATCTCAGATGCTGGTTTTGACGGTAGGAAGAAATTGCGGCAACTATTAACTAATTTACCTAAAGAATAATTCGATGAGCGGTTAGAAGGCAAAACCACACTTGTCTTTTTAGTCCCAGACATCATGGTTTTAGATCTTGGTTGAGATTCACTTAATATCTCATCTACCACAACTAAATCACCAAACAAATCGCTCTCACTCAGCCAAAGATCTTCTATATTGGGGTCAAACGAGCGCTCAAAGCCTCCACTAAGCGAATGCGCACGTCGCCCCACTCTTGCAGTTGAAGCAGTCGATTTTAGCGACCGATGTATCAGTAAATTTGGTGACTGTGGCAAGTTTTGGCTGAATTTACTGGAGATCAACTTAGATTTTGACTGGTTCTGTTCCAGAGGTTTACTACCATGACTGCCAAAAAAGTAGTCAATTGCTGCCCTAATCAAAGTTTTAATTCTGATGGTTTGGGTAGCAGAACTATTATCAGCAGCAGCAGGGGATCTATCTCTGGATAAGGAAGCACCAAATTGAGATTGTACTTGCTGCACGAGTTGCCCGCTATTAGAGCTAACTTTGCGGGAAATAGCGATCGCAACTTCCCAAACAGGTGTGAAATGATTTGATTCCACTTTAGCCAGTTTACGATCTAAAAATGCCAGCACTGGGCTAGGGGTGAGCCAGAGGCTTTTTTGACTCTGCTTTGTTCGGTAACGCCAATAGTCACCTACTTTGGCAATAATCTCTGCTTGTAATTTTTGCTGCTGCTGAGGAGTTAAAATATCTAAAATTTCATTCTGTACTGAAACTAGTACCAAAGCTCGGCTTGATAGCTGTGTGGCTATTCCCTGAATCAAAGAACGGTTGGACGTGGGGAGTGGCAAAGCCTGCGCTGTGCTTATTTTTCCCCCGTTGAGGCGAGGAGCGTTGTACGGTGTAACGCTTGAGGCGAGAGGCGCTCTGCCAGAGGTGAAAGGCTTTTCTTTCTCAGCTTCCTGGGATCTGTATTTGAACCGCCAAGACACCAAGAACGCTAAGAGCTTTTTTAAAGGTTCTGGTTTAGTCGGAGGAGTTGAAATGGCTGACTCAGATGATAAAGCATCGACTAATAGCAATACCTGCTGAATCGGTGTGTCAACAGTTGGGGGTGTTTGGGGTTGGGACTCAACAGCAGGTGACAACTGGGGAAAGCTTTGTTGCACAGAGGAATGCATTTGTTTAGCGGCTCTCCGAGTTGACTGAAATAGTAGCAATATTGGATACAGTCCTACAGCCGCTACCCAGTTGGTGGTGGTTTGGAGATGGCCCAAAGCGCGATCGCACTGTCTTGTAAAGCGGCGAGATTGCTTGTGAACAAAATTAAATAGTCGGCTTTGATAACGTCCAGAGGAAGCAAAAGGCATAGACGAAGTATGAATGATGAATTATGAATGATGAAGTTTAGGAGTGAATTCAGCATTCAGCCGGATCGCATTCATCATTAATAGATGCCCTGATTCTATCGAAACAATGGTGAGTTATGAATGATGAATTCAGAAATTGAACTCCTGAATGTTCCAAGCTGTATAAGAGTCATAAAATCTGGTTAACTTTTGATTATTCGCCAAATCCTGACACAATTTCTGGTTTTTTCATAATTCCTCATTTTTAATCATCATTATTTATGAAGCCAGCATCACTAGAACATCAGAACATGATTTCGCCAAGCTTAATCCGGCTGCGCGCTTGTACTCAAGTTGATATCCAGAACGGCTGGCTTAGTTTAGAGCAGGGGGAGCAGGGGAAGCAGGAGTTGCAGGGGGAGAAAAGCTTTTTGCCTTTTACCTCCCTTGGCGCGGCTTTTTCCCCTTACCCTGCAAGCTTGAATGTTAAAGGTCATATTGCTTGGTCAAAGGGCAAGCAAGTACTGTGGTTGGTGCAGAAGTTGGCGATCGCTCAGTCACTAAATGGCTATCCCCTGGAGGGTTTATGTTTGCGGTTAGCTCTGACTTGGTGGGCAGAATCTGCCCGAATTTATGTTAATGGTCAATTGGTGCAAGAGGGCGATTTATTTGATTGTTCTACCAGGCTGCTGCTAAGCCCATCTGTAACACCAGGGTCAGAAATTACGGTTGCTTTGCAGCTAGTCAGCCCAGCACATGATGATGGGGCGTTGGTGCGATCGCTCTTACTGTATGAATCAAACAATGACGATCGCCTAGAACCTGGTTTCGTAGCTGATGAATTAGCCGTCTTGCAATGCTATCTCGAAAGCTTTGCGCCAGAAAAGTTGCCTATTCTCGCCACAGCAGTGGCAGAAATTGATTGGTTAGCTTTACCAGATAGAGAAAAATTCGAGCGATCGCTTCTGAAAGTCCGTTCTTCTCTCCAATTCCTCAGCCCAGAGTTAAAGCAACGGCAGATGCAATTATTAGGTCATGCTCATTTAGATTTAGCATGGCTATGGGCTGTGAGCGAAACTTGGTCAGCTGCACAACGTACATTCACATCAGTTCTCAACCTTCAGCAGCAATTTCCCGAACTAGTCTTTTGTCATTCCACCCCTGCACTTTATGCTTGGATAGAACAGCATCGCCCTGATTTATTTGCCGCTATTCAACAACAAGTCAAAGCTGGGCGTTGGGAAGTGCTTGGAGGTTTATGGGTAGAGCCAGAACTGAATATTATTAGTGGTGAATCCATCGTCCGCCAGCTATTGTACGGACAGCGCTATGTGCTAGAGAAATTTGGCAATATTTCTACAGTGGCATGGCTACCTGATAGTTTTGGCTTTTGTGCTACTCTGCCACAATTTCTGGCTAATGGGGGAATTGAATATTTCGTCACCCAAAAATTACGCTGGAATGATACTACTGAGTTTCCTCATGGTGCTTTTTGGTGGCGATCGCCTGATGGTACCGATTTATTTAGTCTCATGTCTCCACCTATCGGCGAAGCCATTGAGCCACTAAAAATGGCATCCTATCTCTGTAATTGGGAATCCCAAACTCATCTACAACAAGTTCTCTGGCTTCCTGGCGTTGGCGATCATGGTGGCGGCCCCACCCGCGATATGTTAGAAGTCGCTAGACGCTGGCAAAAATCCCCCTTCTTCCCCCAAATGGAATTCACAACAGCTGGGAATTATTTGCAGCACATCAGCAGTCAGGAGAAGTCGGAAGTAGAGACGTTGTATACAACGTCTGTACAAAAGCCAGAAGTCGAAAGCCAGAAGTCAACAGTCAGAACATTGAATTCCTCAACCTCCTCAGCCTCACCAACTCATTTTCCAGTTTGGCAAGATGAACTATACCTAGAATTTCATCGCGGCTGTTACACTACTCATGCAGACCAAAAGCGGTGGAATCGTCGTTGTGAAGGATTGCTATATCAAGCAGAACTTTTCGCCAGTTTGGCTACGCTAAGTGCTGAATTAGCTTATCCCAAAGCTGAGTTAGAAACCGCCTGGAAACAAGTTTTATTTAACCAATTTCACGACATCTTACCAGGTTCTGCTATTCCTGAAGTTTATGAAGATGCAAATCGAGATTGGCAGGAAGCAGAACAAACAGCAACGGATATATTACAAGAATCATTGAGAGCGATCGCAAGTCAAATCGCTTTCCCAACGCCTCCTCATCCAGAAGCACAGCCAATTGTTGTTTTCAACTCGCTCAACTGGGACAGATCGGAGGTTGTTACTATTGAACTGCCAGAACCTAAACAGAATTGGCAAAACAACTTTGACTGGCAGATTTGCAACTCCCAAGCACAAGAGATACAGTTCACAGTTAATAGAGTTGCATCGGGTAGCAACCAACCAATGCATACAATGTCTTTTCTGGCAAGCGTTCCTGCTGTTGGTTATTGCGTCTTTTGGTTATACCCCTTTAAGGCAGCAGGGGTAGCAGGGGAAGAAAAGAAAGAGGAGTTTGTCTTAGAAAACGAGTATTTGCGAGTTACTGTTGACTCATCCACAGGGGATTTATCCAGTGTCTTCGATCTCACTCATCAACGCGAAATCCTCAGCGGGCCAGGTAATCAACTCCAAGCCTTCCAAGACAGCGGACAATATTGGGATGCGTGGAACATCGATCCAAATTATGCTCAGCATCCCTTACCACCTGCTGAACTATTAAGCATTGATCAGAAGTGCGATCACCTCCAAACTTGTGTGAATGTAACACGAAAAATAGGTAGATCGACGTTTCACCAAGATTACATCCTAGAAAAAGGCTCTCCTGTTCTCAAAATCAAAACAACTGTTGATTGGCAAGAACGTCAAGTCTTGGTTAAAGCGGCTTTTAGGTTGAATCTAGAGTCAGAATATGCTACTTATGAAATTCCCTGTGGTGCTATTACAAGACCAACACAACCTCAAACAGAGGCAGAGAAAGCTAAATGGGAAGTTCCTGCTTTACAATGGGCTGACTTGAGTGCAGATGATTACGGTGTGAGTCTGTTGAATGACTGCAAATATGGTTATGACAGTCAATCTAATCAATTGCGTCTAACTCTGTTAAGGAGTGCTAGCTGGCCTAATCCCCAAGCAGATCGAGGTTGGCATGAATTCACTTACGCCCTCTATCCTCACGCTGGTACTTGGCAATCTGCCCACACTGTTCGACGTGGCTATGAACTAAATATACCACTGCAAGTAATGCTGCTACCTTCAGTGTCTGGTTCCACAGCAGGTCAGTTGTCACCTGTTAGCAGTTTACTAGATTTATCTGCTGATAATTTAATCTTAATGGCGTTTAAACAGTCAGAAGATGACCGATCGCAGTTCATCATCCGTTGTTATGAATGTCATGGAGACACGGCACAGCTATCTTTACACAGCGAAGGAGGCTTGAGTATAGGCCAAAGTGTCGATCTACTGGAGCGATCGCTTCTTTCTGCTGAAAATCCAGATCTACCAGTCACTAGCATATCACCCTGGAAAATTGCGACTTTTCAAGTAACTAGACTTGAGCCAAAAGAATGTACATAACAAAATTGTCAGGCAAACGTTAACCAAAAGCAAAGCGCGGCGCTTGTGTTTTGGCAGTTCTGCAACTCACATCTTGCACGGGCTAAGTATAAAGAATAAAGATTTAAGAAAGGGGACAGCAAAATCCCCTTTCTTAAACGGGCAATATCTGCATAAATGCGATAATTTTAGCTGTTTAAGCGTTTAAATACCCAAATTAGTCATTTATTCAGCCAAAAAAACCCTAATCTTCGTGATCTTCAAACGGATCGCCCAATTCCTTGGAAGGAGGGCCGAAAGATGTATAGATCGCCAAACCAGCGATCCCAATCACAATTGCAGCTAGGGAAATGCTAAGAACTGTTGCGGGTTCCATCGGTAAAATAGATTTATGAGTGCTATTCCTAATACAATATTACAGAACATTAAAAAATGCTTTCTTTACGAGTAATAGGTGACTCATGGCACAACGGACTTGGTTGGGAGATATCCTTAAACCCCTCAACTCGGAGTATGGTAAAGTCGCTCCTGGTTGGGGAACTACACCTGTAATGGCTGTATTTATACTGCTATTTTTTGTCTTCTTACTGATTATTCTGCAAATCTACAACTCTTCACTGTTGTTTGAGAGATTGGATATCACGCCTGATTGGAAAAACTTAGGCGGTTAAGTAGAACTAAATTAAGAAGCTTTAACAATATTTAACTTAAGACTAACCCAGTATCTCACTGGGTTTTTTTGTGTCTATAGAATAAATTTGAAAGTTGCTCAAAACAGTTGTGTAGCTTTGATCGAATGCTTTGTGAAGTGTCAAAGTGCGATCAAACCAAGTTTCAAAGGCAACGCTTAGAAAGCGTGAGGCGCTAGCAGTTTTTACCTTTCGTTATAATAGGCTTGAGAAAGCAACTATCTCGGTATAGCCCCTACTAAAAGCGTCCTATACTAAAACAGGGTTAGTTTGAGACTGTGCAGGAGGAGAGATGAACGTCTTCGGTATTGGCTTGCCTGAAATGGCTTTAATCATGGTAGTGGCACTACTAGTCTTTGGCCCCAAAAAGCTACCAGAGATTGGACGGAGTATGGGAAAGGCTATTCGTGGCTTTCAGGAAGCTTCTAAAGATTTTGAGTCAGAGTTTAAGCGAGAAGCAGAACAATTGGAACAAGCCGTACAAACAACGGCTGAACTGGAACCGAAGCAAATAACGGCGGCTAAACCTGAAGAGCAAGCTGTTACTGAGTCGCAGCCGAATTAGTTAATATCGATAAGTGCAAATAGTTGAGTGAACGTGCTATTGTTGCCATCGCTCTTGACTGTTGCAATCTCAAGGTGTAATGACAGAAGCTGCTACACAAAAGTTAGTGATTCCCCAGTTAATTGTAGGGTTCGGAAATCCCGAACCAAAGTATGATCGCACGCGCCACAATATCGGCTTTGCCGCTGTTGATGCTTTGTCTAATTCCTGGCAGATTCCCCTGTCAGAAAATCGTAAGTTTCAAGGAGCATTTGGGGAAGGTAAAATCCCGAAAGCAGGAAAAATTCGTCTGCTTAAGCCACTAACTTATATGAATAACTCCGGGATGGCAATGCGCGCTGTAATAGATTGGTATAAACTGCCGCCGGAGTCAGTGCTAGTGATTTATGATGATATGGATTTACCTTTGGGGAAAATCCGCTTACGTATGTCTGGTTCAGCCGGAGGACACAACGGCATGAAAAGCGCGATCGCACACTTGGGAAGTCAAAATTTCCCCCGCTTGCGGATTGGCATTGGTAAACCCTCTGGTGCTTCAAAAGACGATTCATCTACTGTGTCTTATGTACTAGGACGATTTTCTGCCTTGGAAATGCAGATTGTTTCTCCCGTACTTCAACTTGTAATTGATGCCACAGAAGCAGCGATCGCGCAAGGAGTAGAAAAGGCAATGAATCGCTACAACAATCACAATGTTCAGCCCACAAAAGACCCAAAACAGGCTACTACTAACCCCTAAATTTTCAGCTTTAAAATAATTTCGACTTACGACTTACGACTTAATTAAGTGGTGCTGTTGCTTGCCTGAACTATGTGGTCAAGCAACGCCACCAACGAGCAATTGAATGATTTTTTATCTCATCCGCCGCTTGCGTCGAGCTGAAACTGCCTTGCGCTTGCGCTTTTCCTGCGTCGTTTCAAAGTGACGATGATATTTCACATCTGCCAAAATCCCGGCTTTGGAAACTTGGCGTTTAAATCGACGTAGTGCTGAATCTATTCCTTCGTTTTCACCTATAAGCACTTGGGTCATTCCGATCCTTTCCTCAATAGCATCAATTCAATTGTAGTGCCGCCCTTAGATTTAGACTTCGGTAACAGCTAACTTATACTCTTATCAATGTGTTTTGCCCTTTGTTTTCTGTTTAAGGGCAGTTTGACAAGAGTTGGCTACCGACGGATGTAACATTTACTTTCTGGCAAATTCAAGTCTAGCATTACAGATAGGTTCAGGACTACAACTTAATTGGGGTATAGGTTAGAGGTTAATAGTTGACACTTAACATTCAACAAATTTTATCTTTCACATTTCACACTTCATCTTCACCCCTGTGCTACAGCAAGCTACACACTTCATACTTTTAAAGAATGTAGCTGCTGATGAAGTTGATTGCGTCTTTTAGTCCCACTTGAGTTTTCAAGTTTGTGAAGATAAAAGGTTTATCACCACGCATTTTCTTTGCATCCCGTTCCATCACGCCGAGATCGGCATCAACCAAGGGAGCCAAATCAATTTTGTTGATTACCAGCAGATCGGATTTAGTAATTCCAGGCCCACCTTTGCGGGGAATTTTATCTCCTGCTGCAACATCAATTACATAAATTGTTAGATCAACTAACTCTGGGCTGAAAGTGGCTGCTAGATTATCACCGCCACTTTCGAGAAACACAAGATCGAGATTTGTAAACCGCTGTTCTAGCTGTTCGATCGCACTGAGGTTAATTGAGGCATCTTCACGAATAGCGGTGTGGGGACAGCCACCAGTTTCGACTCCAATAATGCGATCGCTTTCCAGTGCTTGAGAACGAACCAAAAATTGCGCGTCTTCTTGGGTATAAATATCATTTGTCACTACAGCAATATTGTATTGCTGGCGCATTGCCTTACATAAAGACTCAACCAAGGCAGTTTTTCCCGAACCAACTGGCCCTGCTACTCCAACTCGAAAGGCACTCATACACGTTCTCCCGATCAAGCGCTACTAATTAACATCATTTTTCCGAATTAGCATTATCCCAAGTTGTATTTAAAGAAGTCATCATTTGAGTTTCTCTTTTGTTCAAAGTCTAACACCCATATCTCTTGGCTAATGACTAACGCTCGTTTTCATCAGCACAGGTAATTCTACAACTTTGCCAATACAAAAATCAACTTCTGGATTAAATAAAAGCTTTTATCCGCCCAAATATTCTTGCTTAAACTGAATAAATTAAATTGAATATTATCAACTTAATTTAAATTATTTAGCTCATCACATACCAGATAACAATAGTAAAAAAAGTAAGTCAAACACATTTTTTTAGTTGTATAGAAATTTATGATTGAAATAGAGAAAAATGTAACTCGGTAAATTTGCTGGCATACCGTTAACAATACATTCAGTACACACAAAAATAAATGTATATTTTTACTCCAAACATCTATGTGATTTTATAATATTTTTGTCCTATTACTTAGGAATAGTACCCAAATGGGGTACTGCCAATATCTGAATCTAAATTAGATAATGAAATAGATAATTGAAAATAATTTGTTAATTATAAAGATTAAATTAAAATTTACTGAAGTTTCTTTTACTACTAACATTTCTATTACTTAATCAAGCAGTCAACGATTAATGAATTGGAGTTGTTAAATGCGTAAACAATATTTCATCTACTTACTATTAGTTTTAGCAACTTATCCAATTACCCTAATTTTATCCTTCTTTTTTAAGCCGACACCAATTGCTAATATTCTAGGTATTTTTGCCTTAGTAAGTTATATTGCTAGCTTGCTTCCTAGCTTAATCAAAGCAGTTTTTCCATCAACTAAAAAAAACAAAATTCTAGCTTGGCTGTTGAAACATCGCCGCCATATAGGAGTTGCTGCTTTTAGTCTTGGTCTCAATCACGGTGTTTTACTTATCCTCAAACTCCAGCTTAATTTGCTTGATTTTCATACTTACGTTAAGTACGTTCAATGATTTTCTACATTATTAATTTTTACATTACTAGCATTTACTTCTCATGACGAAGCCGTAAAAAATCTTAAAACCAAATAGAGAAAACTACATCAACTAACTTATTTGGCAATCTTTATATTGCCTTGGCATATTCTCGATAAAATGTCTGGACATTGGACATATATAACACCTGTGGCAGTTTTCCTGACTTTAGGAATAGTAGGTTTGTTTATTACTAGGCAGGATAAATCGAAATTAAAAATGACTCAAAGCGGCAGTAAATAATTTTTTTTATTCAATATTTAGAGATTTTCGTTTGCTGCATTCACTCATTTGTGGAGGATTGAACATGAAAAAGATGCTAGCCTATTCCAAGAGAAACTCAAATAGAGGTTTTTCGTTTATTGAACTAATAATTGTAATTGTAATCACTGGAGTTGTACCAGCCGTAGTTTTCCCTTTGTGCTTGAATTATTACGATCTGCTTCAAATACAAACGCTTTCAAAAAAATGAAAGCTAAAGGAAATTACTGGCTGATAATTGAGAAGGAACAATGAAGCCATGAACTATGCTGTCGCTAGGGCGATCGCATTTCAAAATTCCTGACTGAAGATAGGCAGGAATTTTGAATGCTATTTATCTATAGCAAGCACTATTACTTCTATACGAATTTTATCCTGACTAATCCTGATTTCTCTAGGCTGTTTGCGATCGCCTCCAAGGCCCCCAGATAGCGAAAGTAATGCCAGGATCTTGGATATTTACGAACAACGTCTGACCGTCTGGGGAGAAGCAAGCTCCACAAAACTCTCTCTCGCTGATGGCGTTACGAGCAAAATTATAAAGTTCTCCATCAGGATTAATACCGACTACAAATTGTTCGCCATCTCCATCTTCACAAACGAATAAATCGCCAAAGGGAGAGACAACAATGTTATCGGGGCCGTCTAACGCGCTTTGGTCGTTTGGCTCTACAAATAGTTCGATTGTGCCACTCACACGAGTGATGTCAGGAACGTAACGCCAGACCTGACCTAGACCTTTTTCTCCGCCATTAGTACAGCAAAAATAAAATTCACCATCGCCGTACCAAATTCCTTCCCCACGAGAAAACTGCGCTGCTCCTTTAGCAAAGCCTTGGAAGCGCACGCCATATTGAGTAATATCAGCACCTTGAGGAGGCGCAGCATCATTAGGAGGATTCGCGTTATCTATACGCACCCACTCAACCGCCATTGGTTTTCCTACAGGAAAATTGCTCTTAGTAATTGCTTGAGGCATATCTTTAATAACTAGAGCTTCCAGCACACCACCCGCTTGCAAGTAACCAGGCTGATTAGGAATGAAGCGGTAAAAAAGGCTATCTCCTCGATCTTCAGTTTGATAGACGATACCAGTTCTGGGGTCTACAGCAATAGCCTCATGGTTAAAGCGACCCATTGCTACCAAAGGTATGGGATCTACTGGCTTTGTGGCATTACTTGGAACTTCAAAGTTATATCCGTGCAGCTTAGAGACATTGTTTGGCTCGTCAGGTTTGTTGCCAGCAGGCGTAGAAGTGTTTTCTTCACAACTGATCCAAGAACCCCAAGGAGTTGGCCCGCCAGCACAGTTACGGAAGGTTCCAGCTAGGGATGCATAATCTTTGATCAATTCACGATTCCTTCCTACAATCAGTGTAGTAGTGCCGCCACGACACAAAGGATCGTACTGTTTAGCTTCTGGCGCTTCAACTTTTGGTACTCTGACTGAATTGGGACTGAGTTCGTGATTGCGAACTAAGATCGTGCTACCTTGCGCTCCTGGGAACGCCGCCATACCATCATGATTCCCTGGAACAGGATTTCCATCACTCATCATGTCACCCGTGCGCGAGAAGGCGCGATATTGAAATCCGGGTGGTAGTTCTAATAAGCCATTGGGATCTGGTCGAAGCGATCCATAACCTATGCCTCGAATTGATTCACCACGAGCTTGTCTAGCATAAAGAGCCTTCAATGGCGATGCTAAAGCTGTACTTGCGGCGCTAGCACCTACCAAGGCAAAAAAATGACGACGCGATATAGCCATAGCTTTTTCTAACTCTTTGGTCTGCGTCCAAAGCTTAATAGAGGCGCGTCAATGTCAGGCAAAGGTTGGATTAATTTCTATTTAAGAAATGTTTGTAGTGCCATTATGCTCAGCACTAGTTAATTTGATTAGCAGCATTTGGCCCCGCTCAAAGGGCACGATCGCTTTACTAGTCTAAATCCGAGATCAAGCAATTAGCGGTTCTGCCGCTACACGCCAGTAAACGCCATTTTCACGTTGCATTAGTTGATAACCGATTAACTCCCGCCGCAGCGTAGCGTAGTCAGGATGAATTGTTTAATCCAGAACGTAGACAAAAAATCTTCGCTTTAAGTTTAAATTTAAAATCAAATTGAGTAGCAAGTAGTGGAAAGGCTGAAGGATTAAGGATGTAGCCTGTTGGGTAAAGCCCTTCAAGCAAGAGTAGGCTAAAATTCCTACTTCATACTTCATACTTCATACTTTTCTCGCCACTTGCTACTTGTTACTAATTAACTAGTTGTTCGCCCCCTTCCAAGTTAAAAAGCATTTGTAGTGCCTGCATACAGCGCTTTCTTGCCTCAATATCTTGTTGCGATCGCAGTTGTACCATCGGATCGTGCAATATTTTATTCACAATTCCCCTGGTTAAGGCTTCGATCACTTCTTGATGTTTTTCGGCGAATTCCGAACCCAGACGAGACAAGGCTTTTTCTAATTCTTGTTCTCGAATCGCTTCGACTTTGTTGCGCAGACAGCTGATGGTGGAGACAGTTTCGAGCGATCGCCACCAAATATCAAATGCTTCTACGTGGTCGTCTAGTAATTTTTCAGCTTCCATCGCCATTTTACGGCGACTTTCGTGGTTTTGTGCTACCACTGCTTTCAAATCGTCCACATTAAACGCTTGCACGTTATCTAGCTCGTTCACATCTCCATGTACGTTGCGCGGCACAGAAATGTCAAATAGCATCAACGGACGATTTGGTTCTAAAGCAACTTCGAGCTTGGCGCGATCGATCAGTGGTTCTGTTGCTGCTGTACTGGTAAATACCAAATCTGACATTGCCAGTACTGACATCATTTCTGAAATCGGATAAATCAGCAACTCAGCCTGTTTAAACTCATTTGCTAATTCCTCTGCCCTTGGGCGAGAACGATTCAAAATCGCAATTTGGTAAGCTCCTTTTGCTACCAAGTGTTTCACCAACAGCCGCGACATTTTGCCAGCACCGATAATCGTGACGCGACTAGCGGCTAAATTCTGCACTTTGATTTGCGCCAACTCCACAGCAGCTGAACTGATGGAGACTGCGCCTGTGCCTATACTGGTTTTTGTACGGACTCGCTTACCAGCTTCGATCGCTTCTTTAAACAGTCTATTAAGGATGAGTTTTATACCGTTATACTTTTGTCCCAAGTTATGGGTATTTTTAACTTGAGCTAGAATTTGCCCTTCTCCCAACACCAAGCTATCTAATCCAGCCGCCACTCGCATCAGGTGCATGACTGCATCAGAATGCAGCAACATAAACAAGTGTTGCCGTAAAGAATGCAGCGGCAAATTGCTATGTTCGCAAAGAAACTGCGTCACTTCTCGAAGCCCTTGTTCGGTTTCGGGAGTAACGATGTAAATTTCCAAACGATTGCAAGTGCTGAGTATCGCTGCTTCTGCAATATGAGGATAGCTGACGAGATCGGCGATCGCGTTTTCTAGCTGTGGTTCTGGAATACTCAGTTTTTCCCGAACTTCTACTGGGGCTGTCTTATGGCTAAGCCCTACAACCACAATATTCATGTGTTCTCCCTTATCTTCCTGGCTTGGGGTCTAGAAAAAGGCTAAAGGCTGAAGGCTGAAGGCTGAAGGCTGAAGGCTGAAGGCTAAACACTAAATTTCATACTTCATACTTCATACTTCATACTTCATACTTTCCTAGCCCCTAGCTTTTATCTCCTCTATCTCAATTGCAGTGTCTTTGGTTCTTCAAACATATGAATCGTATCCACAAACCGTGCTGTTTGGGATTGGCTGGAAATGACTAAACTTTGAGTCCTTGCGCCTCCTTTGAAGAAGCGGACACCCTCCATTAGCACTCCAGGGGTAATACCACAAGCCGCAAACAGTACTGTCTTGCCAGAGGCTAGCTCATCAGCGTTGTAGACTTTATCTGCGTCATTAATACCCATCGATCTCAGCCGCTCTAGATTGCCTTCTCTACTTTCACCAATCAAACCTGTTTTCACTACTTCTGGATCGTAGATCAATTGTCCCTGGAAATGCCCGCCTAAACAGCGCATAGCGGCAGCTGAAATCACGCCTTCTGGTGCTGCACCAATTCCCATCAAGGCATGAATATTAGTTCCAGCAAAGGCACAGGAAATAGCTGCTGAGACATCGCCGTCACTGATCAAGCGTACTCTTGCCCCGGCTTGCCGGATTTCCTGAATTAGCTCTTTGTGACGGGGGCGATCCATAACGACGACTACCAATTCCTCAATGGCACGACCTAGGCACTCGGAGAGAATTTTGAGGTTTTGGGTAGCAGATTTATTAATATCTACATGACCCCTGGCTGGGGCTGGTGCTGCCAGTTTTTTCATGTAAAAGTCTGGCGCAGCGAATAAACCACCTTTTTCCGCGATCGCCAATACAGCCATTGAACCGTTTTGACCGTAAGCTACTAAGTTAGTGCCTTCGCAAGGGTCAACAGCAATATCGATTTCAATTAGTTCATCGGGGTTGCAGTATGCTTTCGCATCCTCGCGGGTACAGATACCTACTTCTTCGCCAATGTAGAGCATAGGAGCATCATCTCGCTCTCCTTCTCCGATTACAATACGACCTCGCATATAAATTTTATTCATTCGTTCCCGCATGGCTTCGACAGCCACTTGGTCAGCAGTGTTTTTTTCACCTTTGCCCATCCAGCGGGCAGAGGCTATCGCTGCCTGTTCTACTACTTCAATAATCTCTAACCCAAGCGTATTTTCCACGCGGTCTTTCCTCCCACTGCTCGTTTTGGCGCTGTTTTTAAAGGCTGTTTCAGTTCCTAAGTCTACCAAACGGCGTATCACTGTGGACTAGAAGTGTTGGCTCTGTCTGTGTTAAGTTTTGCTGCCTTTTCCGCCGGGGTGAGGCGTGAGGGGCAATCCGTGAGCGATATCAGGAGTTATGAATGCTGAAAAATTGAGCGGATGAATTCATCCTTTTGTTGCGATCGCATTTATCTATAGCAACCCTAAATCATTCGTAAATCTTTCTATTGGTTGTTCTTTGTCATTAGTCCTTTGTCCGTAGGGCTTCGCTCTAACCCCAGGGTATGACTAATAACGACGGGGAGTATTTCATGACTCAAATGATATTGCTATATATTTGATTTTGTTAACTTGCTATTTATTACATACGTACTGAAACTTAAAATGAGAACTTTTTAAGTTCCTTTAGTTAGAGAAATTAAAATGAATCGTCTCAAGCAAGAGAGAGCAAATAAGCCGTTTGCTAAGCTTTAGCTAGGCAAGGGCTACCTTACTTTTTTCCCATTTTTCAGCCTTGCCAATATACATAACTGAAGTATTTTCATTGATACTGACCCTAAAGCCACCCGTTTTCTTATAGCGCCTATAGGCAGCAAAATAATCCCATATCGTATTACCAAAGAGATTGAAACCTTTAACCTCAAAGTTGCTCAAACCGTTGTGTTGCATCAAATCAGTTAACTCCTTTGGTTTGATAAATTTTTTCCAATCGTGAATGCCACGCGGAATTTCTTGGAGGATTCCCTCCAAAAGCCAGATCGTAATTAAGTGCGATCTGAAAGTACGATTGATGGTGTCAAAACAAAATACTCCCCCAGGCTTCAAGACGCGGTGAATTTCTGCAATAGTCTGGTTCAAATCTGCGATGTGTTCTAGAACATCAACACAAAGCACAACATCAAAATAATTGTCAGGATAAGGCAAAGATTCAGCAAAGCCAGTTTGATAGTCAATTTTAAATCCATTGCTTGCAGCATGGGTTTTTGCTATGGCAATACAATTTTGAGCGCGATCAATGCCATAAACTTGAGCTTGTCGTGCTGCAATAAACTCGCAAGAAAACCCACCACCACAGCCGACATCCAAGACTTTCAGCCCTTGCCAATTCGTGATGTGGCGATCAAAATATTCAAAACGGAGTGGGTTGAGATGATGAAGGGCGTAAATTTTAGCATCAGGATGCCACCACTTTTCTGCACTTTGGTCATAAAATTCTAGATCGTTCCTGACAATTCGCTTCGCCACCTGGTAACCCCTGGTTAGATTGTAGGCAATATAATTTATGCAGCCCAAGATTGTACACGATCTAAGCTAGAGATAGTTAATAAGTGGTTTTCCCTTCTATAGCTTATGTTGGACTTTCTCAACCCCCTGCTCAATCGCCATCCAGAGCGTGTCAAAGCTAAGGTAGAAATTTATACGTGGCAAACCTGCCCTTACTGCATTCGCGCTAAGATGCTGCTGTGGTGGAAAGGTGTTAATTATACCGAATACAAAATTGATGGTGATGAAGCAGCCAGAAGCAGCATGGCTCAACGCGCAAACGGGCGACGTAGCGTTCCACAAATTTTCATCAACAGCCAGCACGTAGGTGGATGTGATGACTTGTATAAATTAGATTCACAAGCTCAACTCGATTCCTTGCTAGCGCAGCCTGTGGGCTAAATTTATTTGTGTTGGAATCAATACCAATAATTAATCATCCAGAGTATCTCATACATCGGCAATGGATGAGTCGCGCGATCGCACTTGCCTCGGCAGCTGGTGCAGCGGGTGAAGTTCCAGTCGGTGCAGTCATTGTTGATTGGAAAAATAACTTAATCGCCTCGGCGGAAAATCGCCGGGAACGGGATAAAGATCCTACCGCCCATGCAGAAATTTTAGCACTGCGAAGGGCTGGTCAATTTCTACACTCCTGGCATCTTGATCGCTGTACTTTATATGTTACCTTGGAACCTTGCCCGATGTGCGCGGGTGCGATCGTTGCGGCAAGATTAGGTCTTTTAGTCTACGGCGCAGATGACCCCAAGACTGGTGCTATTCGTACCGTTGCCAACATTCCCGATAGCGCCACATCCTATCATCGTCTAACTGTACTCGGCGGCATCTTGGAATCTACCTGTCGTCAACAGCTGCAAGCCTGGTTTATCCAACGAAGACAGCAGAAGAGAGCTGGGGGCTGGAATAGTTTTAAGTTTTGAGTTTTAAGTTTTAAGTTAAATGAGCGTTTTTTAACTCAAAACTTAAAACTTAAAATTTAAAACTGGAGCGAAGCGACTCACCTCTAGCCCCATGACGCTGTTAAAAGTGTCCCTTGGAGGATCTCACTGAGCAAAAAAAAAATTAGGGTGGAATTAAGAAAGCTTTACAACCCTTGTTTGTTCAACGAGCGCAGCCACCACCCTTATGATGCAACTCGACACACACACACACACTTCCCTTGAAGCACCAATTGAAAGAGTTAAAATATCACCTAGCGAAAGAGTTGAAACGCCAATTACTAGTGTCGCTCCATATACTTCGCGTGTTTCACCTTGGCTACCTCCGCTGGTCTATTTCTTAGGACGTGAGATTGTTTTTCCGTTTTACTTTGGAAATATTAAAGTAACTGGGCAGGAAAATCTACCCACAACTGGTTCTGTTATCCTAGCTCCTACCCATCGCTCTTATTGGGATGCCTTATTAGTAGCACACGCAACGGGTCGGGGAGTCACGGGACGAGATCCACGATTTATGGTGTCGGTGGATCACTGCAAAGGGCTGAAAGGTTGGTTCATCCGCCGCTTAGGGGGGTTTCCAGTCGATACCAAGCGCCCAGCTATTACAACCCTTCGACATGGAGTTGAGATCCTCCAGCAAGGAGAAATGCTAGTGATTTTTCCAGAAGGGGACATCTATCGTGAAGGTTACGTGCATCCGCTCAAACCAGGAATAGGTCGTCTAGCTTTGAGTGCAGAATTAAGCCAGCCGGAATTAGGCGTAAAAATCGTTCCCATTGGTATTAGTTATAACCAAACTTACCCCCGGCGGGGCTGTCAGGCCAGCTTAAAAATCGGTTCTCCTATGTCTGTTAAGCATTACAGCACAGGTTCGATCAAACAAGACGCTAAACATCTGACACAAGACTTAGAATTAGCGCTCAAACAACTGAGTGGTTAGAAAAGAGTAGGGGGTGCAGGGGGAGCGATCTAAAATCTAAAATTTTAACGGGAACTATTAAATTTAATTTGGAGTCTCAGCCAGGGAGACTTGAAAACGTCAGCTAATTTTGTTAACTAATTTGGTGAAAGGCTCCAAGAGAGGTAAGATACCCGAAGTTTAAACTCGGTCTTGTGTTCTATATTGCGCACGATAAGTTAGCTATGATTTCTGCTGGAACTAAACGCTTCCTTTGCAACAGCTGTCTGACTTTTATTCCATTGATGACAGCCTTAATCCTACCGCCAGTTAATGCTCAAACCCCCGCACCCAAGAAACCAAGTAACACTAACCAATCGCAACCACTTGATCGAAAAAACCCCAATATTCTTCAGCCCACAGCTCAAAGTAATAGCGTTTTGAGTGTAGCAGGAGGACAGCGTTTGATGACAGACGCTAGTAGTGCTATTTCTTCCCAAGACTATCCTTCAGCAACGAAGAAACTTCAGCAAGCGCGTGAGGTTTTCAATCAAATGTCTAATTTTTACCAACAGCTTGCTACTAGCTTTTCAGGCATTGATAATCGTGTTGCAGATAGTCAACGTCAGAAGGCACTCGAAACAGCCCAAATGCGCGATCAAGCTACTTATCAGCTAGCGCTAGTACACAGAGCGCAAAATCAGCCGGAACTAGCTGTACCTTTGTTAGTTCAAATTATCAACAGCCAGAACCCAACACGGGATTTAGGCAAGAAAGCTTACCAGCAGTTATTCGAGTTAGGGTTTGTTGATTCACCCTTCCCCAGAACAGGAAATGCTACCCAAGAGGCTCCTGGGCGTAGCGAAGCTCCACCCGCCGAGCAACCTGCAAATGCACCGACACAGCAGCCGCAGAAAAAATCTTAGTACTTGTTGCAACCAAATTTCCTCAACAAAACAGTTAAATTAGAGAAAACACAGTATTTAAGGGATTGTGATGATTACTCCTGGGCAGGTTAAGGAAATGATCGAGGCGGCAATACCAGACGCTCAGGTTCAGGTGCAAGATTTGACTGGCGGTGGCGATCATTATCAAGTAATGGTGATTTCATCTCAATTTGAAGGGAAGGGACGAGTGCAACAACACCAAATGGTCTATGGCTCCCTGCAACAAGCTATGTCCTCAGAAGCTATCCATGCCTTGGCTTTAAAGACTTATACGCCTCAAGCTTGGCAGGTAGCTAGTCAGCTGAAAGTATGAAGGATGAAGTGTAAAGTCTGAAGTCTGAAGCCTGAAATAAAGATCGGCTTTAGCCTCAGCGCCTTTATTGAACCCAACCAAAGTAAACACCAAATAATTAGATAGGAAAACTAAAAACCATGACTCCAGAAGTGAAAGAGCGAATTGACAATTTAATTAATCAGAACAAAATTATGGTTTTTATGAAGGGGACAAAGCTGATGCCCCAGTGCGGTTTTTCTAACAATGTGGTGCAGATTCTCAATACATTGGGAGTTCCTTTCCAAACAGTTGATATTTTGGCTGACAACGACATCCGCCAGGGAATTAAAGAGTATTCCAACTGGCCTACAATTCCCCAGGTTTACGTTAACGGTCAGTTTATTGGTGGCTCAGATATTATGATCGAAATGTACCAAAGTGGTGAGTTGCAACAAATGGTGGAAGTTGCTCTAGCTTCTTAAAGATTATTTCCAACTAAAATTCCCTCAAATTATCGTTTTTTACCATAATTTGAGGGAATTTTTATTGCTTATCTAGCTTTATATCTTTAAAGATGCCACTTCTAACATCACTTATTCCCCGGCTCAGCCTAGGAAAGAGGGGAGCATCCCACTCTGGCAGATATGCTACTTCTGGCAGAATATAGAGGAAGACTTAAGTCCCCCGCCTGAACCATGACACCTGAGAAACAAGAGCGTCTACAAGCCTGCTTGCAAGAACTGGCTGCTCTCCTCTACGA
>DATNQH010000234.1:0-3000 GCA_036704105.1 Leptolyngbyaceae cyanobacterium
CATTTAATTGAAAACTTTTTTGCTAAACTCAAGCAGTATCGAGCGATTGCGACTCGCTATGATAAGCGGGCAGTCAACTTCCTCGGTGCAATTTACCTCGCAGCGATCGTCATCTTGCTCAATTGATGACACGCCCTAGCAACTCCTGTTCAAGCAGATGAGGTCCGCCAGACTAACGAGCAACAAATGGTTCAAAGTTCTGGCGAGCAAAATTATAATCGGAGTAAGCCGAAGCGTGTGGGTTGCAAATACAACTTCTGCCACTAAGGTTAAGCAGCGCTCCGAGCGTGATTAAAATTCCCCGCTCTGCAACTGCTACATTTCAGGATGCGATCTCGCTTTTTGCTGAATGGGAAGAAAAGGATTCTTGGGTCAAAATCGGTAGTTTTGTTGTACTCGCATGACCTAAAGAAGCGCGATCGCATCCTCGCTTGCAAATCTGCAACATGGTGGTGATAGGAAGTCAGAAAAAATCAAACCGCAAATTTGCGGCTTGGCATCTACCAAAGAAGCAGCGGAAATGCTAAAGGTAGTTCCGCAAATTTGCGGTTCTGGCATATCAACCAAGCTAGAAGTTAATCTACATTAAATACGAGTAGATGCTGGTATTAAGTGAGCGCGATTTCTCATCAATTCTCAATAAGACTTTGCAGGAATTAGGCTGGTCAGAGGTGGGAGCATTTAGTAACATCTGCCAAGGTTGAAACGCAATACTAGCAATACCTTCGGGCAGATTTGCCCGAAGGTTGGATGAAGAAAAAATTTATCTGATGGCAGAAATGTGGACAAGTTACGGCGAGTTAGTGACAAGTTGATGACAATTTGTTGGCAAGTTGCGGACAAATTGCGGCATCACTTTTCTGCCTATTGCATTGAATTATCAACAATCTCTAAAACTTTGCAAAGCTTGCCAAGTTCTGCCCACTTTCTGCCACTTTTTTGGCACAGAAGTGTCACTAAGTTGGCGTTTGAAAATGTCGAGCAAAGTGTTGCCCAAAAATAGAGTAGTGTGCCTAAAAAATTTGGGTGGGGTTTGGGGAGGCAGCCTCCCCATTCTGGGAGGTCAAAAAAACTTGCGGAAAGATTTTGGCGTACTGTGCGCAAATTTTTCGGGTGAGGGATAAGGAGGCTGCCTCCCCTTCGTCGCGTCGGGGAGAAGGAAAGCTTGCTAATTATTTTTCAACAAAGTGATAAGCTGCTGGATTTCGCCTGGCTGGTACTCTGCTCGAATTTTGGCAGCCAAAGACTCAACTCTTGATTCCACCTGGGTGCTTGGTTGACTTTGAGTAATTGAGTCTTGCGATGGTGCGATCGCTTTTTGGATTTGTGAGGGCGCTGCTGCTATTGATATCCGCTCCTTACGACTTAGAAGCACCTCATTCCGCTTTTGACGAACACCATCAGCCGTGCAAGTACTCCATCGCTCGAATAATTCCCAATTTCACTGAGCCTCTGGGTAAAGCCGCCTCAATTGGGGGTTATCGTAATATGTGAGAAAAACTGCGGCAGCAGGCACTTCTGCCAGGATTTCTGCTAACTCCTGATGTTGCTCAAAATAAGCGTGATATGTGTCTTCGTGTCCAAGGTAGGGCGGGTCTACATACAATAAGTTGCGATCGCTCTTTCTGGTGTATCTCCTAATAAACTCCAGCGCATCCATACACTCAAATGCAGCGCGTTCGCACAAAACTTTTCCCATTGCTGGAATCTGCAACTTAAAACGGTTCCATCTCTCGTGCCTAAACGCTTTGGAAGTGTGGTCTACGCTCCAACTTTGATTTTTGCTCTTGTGACCTGGATAACACTGATAAGTGTGAATCGCCCACCATATTGCCTTTTCTATTTCATCGGCATCGGATGCAGGTTTGGGCTGCATCATCTCCACCCTGGAGTTAGGGACTAACATTAATCGCTGTTGTAGCTCATCGGGGTTGGTTGCCAGAGTGCGGAATAAAGCAATCGCAAGTTGATTTAGGTCATTAAGTACGGCGGGCTTTTTGATTAACCCCTCATCTACCAGCCGAAAAAATACTGCTCCACTGCCAACAAATGGCTCCAAGTATCTTTGAAACTCAATTTCCCTAACGCGCTCGGCGATGATTTTACTCATCTTCCACTTGCTACCAAGCAACGGATAAACACCAATCATCTTGTGGGCTTTAACCAGGGCGGCTACATCTTTTCTTTGAGCATCTGCTGGCGCTTCTGACCACACCTCTATCCGCTCGTCCGGTTCCAGCGGCACCAACGGACGAATAACAGACTCATTCTCAGGCAATTTTTCCGGTGGGAAATGCTCGGACAAACCTGACACGGCAATCGCGGCGTTGACCAAGTGGTAAGCTCTCCCCCTGGTCATGTGCCATCGCTGCTGAACATACATCTCAAAACTAGAGTAGCCAGCATCCCGGTAAAGCTTCTTGTCCCTAATTTCTGCCAGTAACTTACCTGCCCCTCGGAACAACCGCGTCGCAATTGTTGCCAAATCTTCTAACTCCGACTCAATCTCTTGCAAGCGGTCATTCCGAATTGGATTCTGCATAAGACTGTTTGTATACCTTGGTATACATTAGCCCAGGAAACTAATAACGCGCGATCGCGCGTCATACTCGAATCCCTATGACACATTAGTTGTGCCTGCTCCTACTGATTCTCTACATCACTGGCATACTGTGGTTGCTAAGAGAATTGGCGACGCGCCCGATAGAGATGATTAAAGGCTGCAACAAAAAAAGCGCCCACTAGGCGGGGCGAAAGTTTACAGTATTCAGGAACATGACAATTCCTAACACTGCGAAGTTGAATGGCACTAGCAAAGATAGCATGAGAAATAAGCATTCCACTGGTAGAAACTACCCTAAAAATAGTAGGAGGAAGGAGCAATGAATGAAAGTCATCGGTACTTGCGAATTGCCCTTGTTGTTGTTGGAATTGCTTTTCTCCTTGTCTATCCGTTGATGAAGATCTGGCCATCCGGCTGGTCATGGCAACCCGGTCAAT
>DATNQH010000235.1:0-53217 GCA_036704105.1 Leptolyngbyaceae cyanobacterium
GCAGCAACAGATAGATTTGTTAGACTCAGCTCATGTAGGTTACGGCAAGCTAGACTTTCCCAAACTGAATTTAACAGTTGTAGGTAGTCGTCCATTCAGTTGGGGGGGATCGGTTTGGAAGAATGAACAGTTTTATCTTGAACGCTTCGGGGTAAAGAGTTTTGAGGAATCTACAGCCCGAATGGTAGCAGCTGCTAAAAGTGCAGCTTACGAAAGTGTGATTTTTCTAGGTCATAATGGTCCATTAGGGTTAGGCGAGCGCGCTGAAGATCCCTGCGGTAAAGATTGGCAACCGCTGGGTGGTGACTTTGGCGATCCAGATTTTGAAGAAGCGATCGCGCAGGCTCGTGCAGCTGGTAAAAAGATTCCTTTGGTCACATTTGGTCATATGCACCATAAATTGCGCCATACTCAGCAGTATCTACGCAAGGCGATCTATACCAGTTCTGAAGGGACAGTTTACTTAAATGCGGCTAGCGTCCCTCGGATTGTGGAAAATGGGAGCGATCGCCTGCGTAATTTCTCTCTTGTCTCCCTGCAAGCTGGTGTCGTGTCTCAAATCTCCCTAGTGTGGGTTAACCAAGACTTCAAAGTCGCATCCGAGCAAATTCTTTATCAACAACCAAATTCAGTAGTGCAGTCTACGTATTGATGAGATATAGTATTAATCTGTCAGTTTGATTAGCTGACGACATAGGTTGGAGAGGTGGCAGAGTGGTCGATTGCGTCCGACTTGAAATCGGATGTACCGAAAGGTACCGTGAGTTCGAATCTCACCCTCTCCGTTTACAAAAAACAGCTAATTTGTAGCAGATAAAAAAATAGGCTCATCCGATTTCAATTGACCGAATCCAAGAGGCTAACGCCAAAGCATTGTGGAAACAGATTGCTGAACCTTCCCTTTGCTTAAACAACCTAGCTGCTAGAATTATTGCAAAGGATTCCCAGATTCACCTGCCAACGCTGGTAATTGCCCCTGTCTCACAACAAGCTGCTTGGGCGTACTTTTGTCCTGTTTTCCAGCGACTCCCAATAGAGCATTCAACGTGATTCTCCATTCAGCCAAACCGCGCTTCAAAGTCACTTTTGCCGCATTTAGGTCTGCGTCAGCGTGATGTCCGCATACTTCACCAATCAATTTCTCTCGCTTTCGCTCATAGGCTTGTGTCTACTCTGTGAGTTTAACCCTGTTGTGTCCTGACTTTTCACGGGAACTCTTAAAAAGCAGGATAGGAAAGGATTCTAGCCAAAGGTTCCCGTTGGCAGTAGAGTAGTGGAAATTGAGTGTGTACAGGTAAGGAAAAATGTTGGATTGGTGGGATAAGAATTTTGCTGGCTGCAAATTGGGAGACGAGCGCTTAAACAACCGGGCATACTCAATTGGCAAAACCTTAAGTCAAGGATTCGGCAAAGCATTGTCAGAGATATTTCAAGGTGCAAACGCTTTGAAAAGAGCCTACGAGTTTTTGCCAATCCCAAAACAAAATTTGGTAAGCTGATAGAACCGCACTGTCAAATGACTTGCGCAGCCGTTGAAGAACGTGAGGTGGTGTTGTGCGTTGGGGATACAACGTTTCTAGATTATGGCAGCATTAAGGTTAAAAGGGAAGGATATGGTCCAACGGGCAACGGCGGTAACGGATTAATCCTACATAGCGCTTTAGCCATTGACGCAGAACTTGGGCAGCCGATTGGACTACTGTGGCAGAAACTGTGGAATCGAGATTCCAAGCCAAAGCCCCCACTAAATGAAACTCCAGAGCAGAAAAAACAACGTCTTGCAACAGCACGAAAAGCAGCGCGTCAAAGACTTTTTAAAGATAAAGAGTCTTATCGATGGGTGGAAGCTCTCGCTAAAATAGAGCAGAAAGTAAGTACCTCCACACGTGTAATTCATGTTTTTGATCGAGAAGGTGATATTGCAGAAGTCTTTGACTCTGTGCGCCAGCTGCAACATACCGAAGTTTTGGTGCGGGCTGCTCACGACCGCAGTTTAGATGCTGAGAGTGAACGTTTGTGGCAGAAGTTGGAGTCACAATCAATTCGTTTTGATGTGGACATAAATTTACCAGAAACCGCTACTCGAAAAGCTCGTCAAGCAAGATTGGCGATCCGATTTTGTCCGGTTCAATTACGTACTCCTTACCGTTTTGAGCATCGTGAACCGCTGAAAGTTCATGCAGTCTATGCCACTGAGGTTGATTGGCCACAAGCTGAAACACCTGTGTCCTGGATGCTACTAACTACGGAAGTGGTCGCAGACATCCATACTGCTGCCACCATTCTACCTGGTACTCTTATCGCTGGCATATTGAGGAATATCACAAAATTTTCAAGTCGGGCTGTCAAGTCGAGCGATTTAGACTGGCGGCAGAAGGAATGAAAACATTATTAGGCTTTTTGAGTGTGATTGCCATCGAGCTTTTACACCTTACTTATCTGCATCGAACTCAGCCCACTACTCTTGCCATTGAGATTCTTAATCCTATTCAGCTTCAGGTTTTAAAAGCAAAATCACCCAAGCGTCCTTCGCTATTAACCATTGCTTGGGCAGTGGAAACCGTTGCTTATCTGGGTGGCTATCTGGAACATCGACGTAAAACTCCTATTGGTATCCAAGTATTATGGCGCGGTTGGTCAAACCTGCACGATCTTTGTGAAGGCTGGCCGCTTGCTCAAGAGACTTAACGGGAAAAGTCAGGTTGTGTCACCTTAACGGTAGTATAAGAATGTAAAAAGCCTAGAACGAAGATATAGAGCATGGTAGAGCCTCGGTCACCTGTAAAAACCATTAAATTTGTGGACGAATATTGTCTGTGGTATAAAAAGCTGTTTTCAGATGTGAGGAATTTTGAGGCGTTTAAGTATCTACATATAGGATGTATTTCTGATTTAAAACGCAAAAGTCTGCCAGCAATAGCGAAAATTGTCGGACTAGATAACTATCAAGGACTACATCATTTCTTAACTACACCATCTTGGAAATTAGAACAGTTAAGAGCTTTGCGTTTAGAACTAATTTTAAAGGTACTAAAAGGCAGACCAATTGTTTTAATTATTGATGAAACCGGAGATAAAAAGAAAGGTTCTACAACAGATTATGTGAAACGGCAGTACATAGGTAATTTGGGAAAAGTCGAGAATGGAGTTGTGGCAGTCGAGCGCGTATAGTATGTTCTGTGGAATGACATTCCCATTACTATTTGAAGTTTACAAGCCGCGAGAAAAATTAAAGCCAGAAGATAAATATCTTACCAAACCTCAAATTGGGGCAATGCTCATAAAAAAGCTACAGTTGATGGGGTTTAATTTCAACTTGGTACTCGCAGACAGTTTATATGGAGAGAGCGGTACAAATTTTATATCTGTATTAGATGAACTAGATTTAACTTACCTAGTGGCACACGGTAAGACCATTCTGTAGGATTACTTCCAAGACAATATACTCAATACCTAAAGTGGCATAAGTTTAAACGGGTGTTCTCTGACCTAAGCCATGAAAATCGATTTATTAGAGACATAATTCACGGCAAACGTAAAGAACATAGATATTGGCAAATTACCACAGAGACTGAAAAATTACCTGGGAACTCTACCTGGTATGTGATGAGTAGATATCCTGGCATTACACCCAGAGAAGTTGGTAATTTCTATGGTTTAAGAACTTGGGTAGAATATGGCTTAAAGCAAAGTAAGAATGAATTAGGTTGGGCCGATTATCATTTTACTCGCTATCAGGATATTGAGCGCTGGTGGGAGATTGAATGCAAGTGCTTACTTGATGGTTAGTCTTCATTCAGAAACTCTGCGTCCTTCTCCACCAGATTCTCAATCTCAAGACCGCTTCTCATCCCTGGTGGGATTATGGTAAAGGTTGGAAGAATATTTTGAACAATCTTCGTCTTATACTTCAACCTTTTATTCTATTTAACCTCATATACCCCTGGTTAACAATTTTTCCTATTCCTCAAGTATCTTTAGGCTTTTCTAAACTTCAATAAGAGCGTTTATTGGCTCACTTCCCCAATTTTTTCATTCCTGGCTTACCCTAAATTCTATTTTTCTTCTGCCTAGAGTGACACAACAGGGATAAAGTTGTATTGCAGGTGGAGTAGATAAAGCTGATACTCTAAGTCTGTTTGGTCGACAGATCCAGCTTGTAAATGTGCGCAAGTAGCATAATTAAAGAGGGCGATCGCTTCCATTGGCAAAACAAAACTTACCGAACGGTTTCCTGACTCGACTAACCCAATGTGGAAACCTTTGTCAGGTGAATCAGGAATATTCTGCAACCAAGGAATCAGGTTTGCTGGTAGTTCATAAACACCCTTGCCAGTTTGTGCTAAGAGACTCGGATCTTTAATTGTCAGATTGTTGTTGTCGCTCATATGTATCTCTCCCAAGATCTCAGCAGTCATAACGCGAGTGACGTGAGGAGAGCGATCGCCTGGTCTTGGGTCTTTTTCACCTACTTGATAAGCTTGATTCTGTTGCAATGATGACGGATTGGCACGGGGATTGTCTTCTGTACCGCTGATAATACGTCCATAATGAACGCTTTGCTTAGAGTCGCGTTCAATGATCACGTAACTAGTTAAGCTTGGCACACGTCCGACCTGGACGTGGAACGGCACTTCGTCAAATGTTGGCGAACCCAAGTAGGGTGATGAAGAAGTCGTACCAATCCGCAATTCCTCTGTCAATCCTAGTTTTTCCTTGATGAGTGTGCTTGTGACTCCTCTAGCGGTAGTCTGCATAATTTATTTATTGTAGTTTTTATTGAAGTAATTATAGTAGTTCGTCTGAACTATAGCTATAGTAAAGCAACAGACAATCATAGACTTTAACCTTAGTCGGAGTTAATCTCACTCATATGTCTGTGAGCAAATTCCAGCAGCAACCGTTGTTCGTTAAGCGATCGCCCGCCCCCTCACTCACAACTTGCTTGCATTCTGCTAGCATTATATTAGTAAATTCTGCTTGGAGGTCAAGCGATGGCTACCCTTTATGTGCGAAATCTACCTGATGACTTGTATCAACGGTTGCAAGAGTTAGCTAAAGTTGAAAACCGCTCAATTAATGCCCAAGTTATAACTTTATTGCAACAAGCTTTGCCATCTCAGATACAACAATCTGAAACAGAGACACTGAAGTCAATAACAAAAATACTGGCAGAGAGTAGTCATCGCCGCCGTGTAAATCCTGCTGATTTTGGATTACCCGACAGCACCGACCTAATTCGAGAAGACCGCTACAGATGACTACCCCTCTTAGATGTGTTGTGGATACAAGTGTATGCATTAAGCATTTTATTTTCGATCCACTAACTCCTAAAGTTAATCAACTGTTCAATCACTTTGCCTATCCACAAACTGAAATTTTTGTCCCAGACTTGTTTTACATTGAGTGTGCTAACACTTTCTGGAAGTATGTCCGTGCCGGAATGTATACTACTGCTGAGGTTCAGGCAGATTTAGCTACACTCAAAGCCTTTCCATTGCGTGTTGTTTCCACTGCCGATTTGATGGAAGAAGCAGTTGGTATTGCCTTAGCCTACGGAATTTCTGCTTATGATGCCAGTTATGTTGCTCTGTCACAACAAGTTAGTGCTACGCTACTGACTCTAGACCAACGGCTGGTAAATGCTTTATCTACAACTTCTTATGATGTTTGCTCGTTCAACAACTTTGAAGTTCCGCCATTAGCGTTAATGTAGCTGACGATCGCCCCACATCTCTTTTCAACCTGTAAACTGCTGAGTATATAATCGAGCATAACGACACCCCAGCGCTAACAATTCTTCATGAGTGCCTGACTCAACAATTTGCCCTTGTTCTAACACTAAAATGCGATCGCAACGCCTTACAGTAGTTAAGCGATGGGCAATAATAAACACTGTGCGATTGTGCATCAAGCGTTCTAGTGCTTCTTGCACCAATGCTTCTGATTCTGAATCTAAAGCAGAAGTAGCCTCATCTAGAATTAGGATTCTAGAATTGAGCAAGACAGCACGAGCGATCGCTATCCTTTGTCTTTGTCCACCAGATAAATTTACCCCTCTCTCTCCTACCCAAGTGTGATAACCTTGAGCAAAAGAGGTAATAAACTGATGTGCATTGGCAATTTTAGCTGCGGCTTGAACTGCTTCTAGATCGAAATCAGCTTGTCCAAAAGCAATATTTTCAGCGATCGTGCCTGAAAATAAGATCGTTTCTTGTGGTACAATACCAATCTGTCGCCGCAGACTACTAATTTTTACATCCTGAATATTTATACCATCTACAAAAATATCACCAGAGAGCGGATCGTAAAAGCGAGGTAGCAGGTTAACTAATGTAGTTTTTCCCGCACCTGTAGAACCCACTAAGGCTATTCTTTCTCCTGGTTGTGCAAAAAAGCTTAAATTTTGCAGCACTGGTTGAGACTTTTTGTAGGCAAAGCTAACGTGACGATATTCCACCTTGCCAGTAATTGGAGGAAGGGCGATCGCATTTGGTTTTTCTGTTACCGTAGGCTGAATCGCTAACAATTCAAACACGCGATCGACAGATGCCTCGCCTTGTTTAAATTCGTTATAGTTGCTTGTAGTGTGAGCGATCGGATCGATCAAAGATACCGCAGCTGCAAGAAAACTGAAAAAACTTCCTGCTGTCAAGTTGCGTTGCGAGATTTGCCACGCAGCAAAGAATAGCAAAAATAAAAAACTCAACGCTTGCAAAAATCCGACAATCGGAATTTGAATTGCCTTCAACCGTTCAGTAGAGTATTTCGCTTGCAGACTGCGTTGTGCCTCGCGGCTAAATTTGGCTACTTCGTAATCTTCTGCAACGAAAGCTTGGATTAAGCGAATACCACTGAAAACTTCTGTCAATAGTGCCGATAAATCTGACACTTGATTTTGACTGCGACGAGAAATATGTCGTAAACGTTCGCCAAACCAGCCAATTAGAATGCCTATCAGTGGCGCAACTATGACTGTAGCTAGTGTCAGCTGCCAATTTAGATAAATCATGTAAATCGGAATTGCCACTAGTTGCAAAACGCAGGGAATAAAGTCGTGAAAGAGTTTGTTTACCACTTCCCCAACTCTGTCAATATCTTCCGTCAGTCGGTAAGATAAATCCCCTGCCTTTGCAGTCTCAAAATAGCTCAGATTTAACTTTTGCAAGTGGGCGTAAACCTGCTGGCGGAGATTATAAGCAACTCTGAGGGCAGCCAGTGCCATGAAAATATCTTGTACAGATTGAGAAATACCTCTGACAAGAAATATCAAAGCACCAAAACAAGCTAGTTGAGCGATAGCTACTACATCACCCTTACCAAAGGGCGTTGCTAATCTACCGGCAAGATCGATCAGCGCCAATGTTGTTAATACATATCCCAAAATGCCAGCAAATCCCTTAGTGAGGAGTTGCCACTGCGGTTTGATATAAGGCAGTAATTGCCAGTAATTAGAACGAACTTTCAATTTCTACTTGCTCTATTCTCTTGAATTAGATGAATAATAGACGGAGCAATAGAAATAACAATAATCAAAAGTACTATTGGTAATAAATATTTATCCACATCAGGAATAACTTGTCCTAAATAATATCCCAACAAAGTTATACCAACAGTCCAAATCAAACCGCCGATTAGGTTGTAAGACATAAACGTGCGGTAGTGCATCGAACAAATTCCCGCCACAATAGGTGCAAAAGTGCGATCGTCTTGGCATAAATCGAGCCAAGACGATCGCTTTCTTACCATGCTTCTCATAGAACTTCTGGGCGCTAACTAAATGTTTTTTATGAAACAGCCATGAATCTTCTTTTTGAAATAAACACCGTCCAAATCTGTGTCCTGTAGCATAGCCAACATTATCACCTAGTACCGCACAGACAAAGCAGCCAAAGATCAGAACTCAAATGTCAATACCAGTAACGGCTTGGGATGCCAAAAATCCAGCCGTGAACAATAAGCTATCTCCAGGTAAGAAAAATCCTACCAACAATCCTGATTCAGCAAACACAATTGCCCAAACACCAAAATATCCCAGTGACTGAATCAAATGTGGCCAGTCAAAATGCATTTGAAAATCTCCTCACAGGAAAAAATACTTTGTCTACTACTCTGCACTCTACTTGCGCATATTCCGCCTCACGAACCAAATGATAATGGCGATCGCCACAGTAGCAAGTACAATTTTGGACACAGGAGCTAGATATTTCTCTACCTGCTCATAATTATTTCCTAATGCATACCCTGCGTAGGTGAGAAAGCCTATCCACACGAAGGTGCCGAGGGTGGAGAACACTAAGAACGGCAATAAAGGCATCCTACTAATGCCTGCTGGAAGTGAAATTATCGTACGTACTCCTCCGGTAATCATGCGGCAAAAGAATACAGCTTTCACACCATGCCTGTCAAACCAACGCTTCGCCTTTTCAATGTCTTTGCCTGATAGAGCCAGCCACCTGCCGTACCTGTCTGCCCAACGCTTCAGACGTTCTTCGCCCAGTATTTTACCTGCATAGTACCAAGGCAGCGCCCCTAGCATAGTACCTATAACACCTGCCAAAACTACCAGCCCAAAATTCAGCTTCCCCTGCGCTACGGTGAAACCTGCTAGGGGCATGATTAGTTCTGAAGGGATGGGGGGAAATATATTTTCTAGAAACATCAACAGTGCAATCCCCAAATAACCTAGGGAATTCATGATGTTCGTTATCCAATTGGCCATGATCGATTTTGGATTTTGAATTTTTGATGTCGGATTGTAGAGACGTTGCATTGCAACGTCTCTACGGTAATGATGCCAAATACAACAATAAGGGGACACGGTATACCATGCCCCCTGTAAAAATTAACCTACAACGAATTAGGTTCCAGCAGTCCAAGAATTGATGTATTCGATTTGCTCTGATGTGAGAGTATCGATGTTGATTCCCATCGCTTGTAGCTTCAGTCTGGCAATTTCTTTATCCACTTCAACTGGGATAGAGTGTAAACCAGGGGCTAGCTTACCCTTATTCTTGACTAGATATTCGCAAGCTAACGCTTGGTTAGCAAAGCTCATATCCATTACTGCACTGGGATGCCCTTCAGCTGCTGCCAAGTTGACTAAACGTCCTTCACCTATGACTACAACTGATTTGCCATTGGATAGCTTATACTGTTCGGTGAAAGGTCGAACTGGCTTAACTTCTGTTGCTTTTGCGCCCAAGGATTTGAGGTCAATTTCAATATCAAAGTGACCGGAGTTACAAACTATAGCGCCGTCTTTCATCGCGTCGAAATGTTCGGAGCGAATTACGTGCTTATTCCCTGTAACAGTAATAAATATATCTCCAAGAGGTGCGGCTTCAGCCATCGGCAGCACTCGGAAACCATCCATTACGGCTTCAATTGCCTTCACTGGGTCGATTTCTGTAACAATTACGTTGGCACCCATTCCCCGTGCCCGCAGTGCTGTACCTTTACCACACCAGCCGTAACCAGCGACAACAATTGTCTTTCCAGCTAGCAGAATATTGGTAGCGCGAATGATACCATCTAGGGTTGATTGACCTGTACCGTAGCGGTTATCAAAGAAGTGCTTGGTATCAGCATCATTAACATTCATGGCTGGGAATGTCAATACCCCGTCTTTCAACATCGCTTGCAACCGCACGATACCTGTGGTTGTTTCTTCAGTTGTACCGATTAGATCGCTAACTTGATGCTGCCGCTGTTGAATTAGGGTAGCAACTACATCACTACCGTCATCGATGATCACGTTGGGGCGGTGATCCAAGGCAATTTGTACGTGCTTGTGATAGGTATCGTTGTCTTCGCCTTTGATCGCAAAGACTGGGATATCGTGGTCAGCTACAAGGCTAGCAGCTACGTCATCTTGGGTTGACAGGGGATTGCTGGCAATGAGTATAGAGTCTGCACCGCCTGCTTTGAGGGCGATCGCTAGGTGAGCTGTTTCTGTGGTTACATGACAGCAAGCAACCAAACGAATTCCAGCAAATGGCTTTTCTTGGGCAAAGCGATCGCGAATTTGGCCAAGAACAGGCATTTCCCGTCCAGCCCATTCAATTCGCTGTTTGCCTAATGGTGCGAGAGAAACATCTTTGACTTCGTACTTTAATTTGCTAGAAGTTGCGGTCATGTAAGTTATTTCCTAAATAATAAATCTAGGTTGTCTTACATAGCTTAACTGCATTCTTGGGATTAAGGAAATTCTTTTACAGCGGCTGGGGATTGGGGGCTAGAAACTTGTGAAATAGAGACAGCAAATGATTCACAGCCAAAGGACACTGGATCAATTCACACTCTCTTCATACTTCAAACTTCATACTTCATACTTTTTTAGCTACTGCCGCTTCTTGACAACAACTACCAATCGGTCGATCTTAAACAGTTATGTGACTAAGCTAAGAACAGCACATATACTTAATGATTGCCTCAGTGTTTTGATAGTTTTGTCATAAAGTTTTGCAATTAGGAGGTGTTGAAATGCGCTTTAGAACCAAGGCGATCGCTCTTGTCAAACCCCTGAGAAAAATGGTCGTGCCAATAACCAGCGGCATTTTGGCTTCAATAGTTCTCAATACCTCAGCTTTCGCCCAGACTCAATCCAAGCCATTATCTATACCAGGCTTGGATCTCCCCATACCAGGAATCGATTCAAGCTTCGGAGCAAACTTCGAGCATCTGTTGAATCCTAACTCTTCGAGTGGTAATGCAAATAACCAACCAGTGACTACCTGGATTACACTGGATGGTCGCAATTTATTTCAGATCGCTGCTTCCTCTAGAGAGGATTTGTCAAAGCGGGTCGAAGATATTCAGCCGCGATTGCAAACAATCAGCCAAAAACACTTTCAAAGCGGCTCACAAGAAGTTCAAGTAAAGGTTCAGCGACAATTTGTCACTAATCAGCAAGGGTTACAAGTTACTTATCCCGATATTTATGTCAACGGTCAACGCCTCTTAACAGTCACCGATCTAGATGCCAAAGCGCAAGGGGAAAATGACCCTCAAGATGTGGCACGAAAATTGAGACAATCATTGGAGCAAGACCTGAAGAGAGCGAAGCAGGAACGACAACCGCCATATTTGCTACGTCAGGGAGCAGTTGCATCTGGTGTTTTCTTAGGTTTAATTATATGTAGCTGGGGCGTTCGGCACTGGCAGAAGCGTTTGCAGTCGGGAACCGCCATATCTACTGCTATGGTGTCGCCAACTGATTCAGTCACAACACAGCTAACGCAACAGCAACACCAAAATTTGCAAGAAGCCAGACAGCGACTATTTCAGGCGGCTCAAGCTCTGATTTGGGGTAGTGGAACCCTAGTTATTTTAAGTCTGTTTCCCTTTACGCGGATAATCCCAGTCTGGATTCTCACGGTACTATTCAAAGTCCCTGCGATTAGAATTCCCTCATTGCTTGGAATTGTGACATTGGGAACGTATATAGCTATCCGGTTAAGCTATGTCTTGATCGATCGCTTTACTACCGTACTGGCAAATAATTCCTTATTGGGCGTACAAGATAGCTATGTGCGATTACAACTAAGAGTGATGACAATTTCTAGTGTCACTAAGGGTATTGCTACTTTTAGTGGAATAGGAATTGGTACACTCTTCGGCCTTTCAACTTTGGGCGTGAACCTTGCTCCTTTACTTGCTGGTGCTGGTCTGATTGGTGTTGGCATATCTCTAGCGGCTCAAAGTCTGATCAAAGATGCGATTAACGGCTTTTTGATCATTATGGAAGATCAATACGCTGTGGGTGATGTCATTCATGTAGGAGATGTGGGAGGCATGGTAGAAAATCTCAATCTCCGAATTACTCAGGTGCGAGATGGAGAGGGGCGTTTGATTACTATTCCTAATAGCGAAATCAAAACTGTTGCTAATCTTTCCAGCCGCTGGTCGCGTGTCGATCTAATGATTCCAGTTGCCTACGACACTGATATCGATTGGGCGATGAATTTAATTGATACTATCGGTTTAGAGATGGATCGAGATCCAAATTGGCAAGAACCAATTCTGGAAAGACCTCAAGTTTTAGGAGTTGATAATTTTGGCGATCGCGGTTTGATGATTCGGGTGTGGATTAAAACCCAACCCCTAAAGCAATGGGAAGTAGCTAGGGAGTTTCGCCGTCGCCTCAAAATTACCTTTGACCGCGCTGGTATTGTCATTCCTGTTCCCCAACAAGCTGTCTGGGTAAATACTCCTGACTCGCTTAAACTTCTGTACGATCGCAAAGATTCTTCTGACAACAATTCTTCTTTTGTGCGCAAGTAAAAGGCGATCTGCTTCTTGGGTTTATGGATGACACTACCGCGTTAACTATCATCCATTACCCATCACTATTTTGGTACAATTGTACTATAATATTAGGAGTAGGGTCATTGAGTCAGGTGATTTGCCTCGGCTCTATGGCTGATGAAGCAAGGACTAAATCAAATTGCGCTATGACCAAGCACTATATTCTTAGCCTTAATCCGACCGCTAAGCACGACTGGGATCGATGCATTTTGCGCGATCCACTCACTGCTAAGCGCCCAGAAATTGCCAAATTAATTGCTGAAGCGATTGGCGCAGAACCTGGAACTTATTTAGTGTCTGTAAATATTGAAGTCAAAGTTTTGGAACAAGCGTCCACTCAGCAAGCCGAACAACTTCCTCTAACTACAGAACTTTCCCCGGCTCATTCTCATCTACAAGAATTAGTTGCATAGAAGCAATTAGCAATTAATTGCGATCGCCCTTTGGCGGCGCAAAAATTAAATATTATTGTCATTGGTCATTGGTCATTGGTCATTTGTCCAAGAGTCATTAGCAATCGGTCACTAGTGAAGAGTTATATATCGAGAAATAGTCAATAGTTGTAGACAAATAGCAAATGACAAATGATAAATGACAAATAACAAATAACAAATAACAATTGACAATTGAGTTTGATTTAATTATGACAATGCAACTGAGTCATTACCCTTCTGCAATCGCTTCTTCTGCCCAAAGGGTAAATGAAATAGACTCTCAAATTATGGCAGTAGAGATACTGATTAATCGAGAAGAAGGCAATGCTGATCGCATATCAGCTTTCGATTCAGATTTAAAAAACGATGCTCAGCGTAAAGGTCGTCGTTTTGAAATACTGCTGACTAATCAAGAATACCAAACAGCAGTGAATACTTTGATGCGACTCAATGCTGAGAAAGCAAATGCTCTGGCGCACTTGGAATACTTGCGTAACTCCTTTAGCGTCGCCAAGTTAGAAGCAAGAAGTGCGATCGCTGGGGCTATTACCGATCTTGAATCCCGTGAATTAGTTGGCTTGTAACTTCAAATAATTTAACTTGATGTAGTAGGGTGGGCAATGTTCACCCTACCATTTTTTGGTATGATTCGTTTTCAACTAGGCTGGCTGCAATAATCCTCTCATGACACAAGTTACTCCAGAAGAGATTGCTAAATTTCGGGCTGAATTAACAGATTATCCTGATGCTCTATCTGCTCTTGCAGAAATCGAGGATTGTGAGGGAGATTTAGAAGACGCAGCGATGGTGCTAGCGATTCGCGTCGGACAGCAACCAGACATAGCTAATTCAGAATGGTTAGATAGTTTGGCGAAAAAATGCCGTGCTGTCATCTGTCGGGAAGAATTCAGAAACCCCTTGACAAATGGAAACTTTGCCCCAGTAGTGAGGCAATTAGCAGCAACAAGACTTTGCCCCCCACTTTTGGTAATTCCTGTGTTGATTTATGTGGTTAAACAGGATGTTAACCAATTTTGCGAACCGCTTGACACTGTAACTTAAGGTGGAAAGCAGAAAAAGGATTGACGATCGCGCTGTGACTGAATTAAATGCATTTAATTAGCTGATTCCGATACTAGTAGCACTTGACCGAAGCGACATCAGTAGGAAATCTACAAGAACTCCTATACCAAAGTAACCAACTTGAAATTGTCGCCAAGCCTTTTTAATTTATCAGTATTTTTATTACAAAAGTAATTTGGGAGTCTTTAATCTGAGTTTAATTTTTGTTGATATCCCTAACCACTGAAAGTACGCAAAAACCTTTGCATACTAGCAAATATACTTGGTTTCTTGGCTGCTGGAGAATTAGTTGCATCAGTAGTTTGAGCAGAGCCAAACAGTATTCGGTCGATTTCTTCTGCGGATGGTTTTCGTGGTAGTTCTGCGATCAATTCATAGTCATCGTTTGTTTCCCGCCAAACTTGCCATAGTGTGGGATAGCAGCGAAATAAAGCCGCATCGTCTAAGGTACGGAGATAATAGCAAGATTCAATATTATTGAGGAAGCGATCGCGTAATTGTCTACCAGCATAACCTACGCCAATCATCAACAAGTCTTCTAAGGTAGGGTTAAGCATTACCACCGGACGTTCCCCAGCTTCAACACATAGCTTTTCTACTTGATTTACTTCCACCGCTGAGGGAGCAATAAATAAAAATGCCTCATCTTCTGGCTCAATTTGCATCTGTGTAGGCACTCTACCCGTGCCTATATCACGAATTTTAAATGGTACATCAACCCAATCACGACGCGCTAGAGCCGCAGCGCCAGCATCAGGGAAGAATATTTTCAGATGAGAACCAAATTGAGTAAAATCTGCCAGGAATAGCTCAGCCACACGCATGGGTTTGAGTTCTGGAATCAGCAACTCAACTTGTAAGCGAGAATAACCATCGGCGATCGCTGCTTGTGTTGCTTGTGCTGAAGCGGCGATCGCTTCTTCAAGTGATTTAGGAAGTTCTGACATGAGAGGGGCTGGAGGCGCTTAGGCTAGGGCTAGTAGTTACTTACGACTTACAACTTATAACTTACGACTTAATTTTAGGGGCTAGGGGCTAGGAATAACCTACCATCTACAGCTAATTTTACAGGCAATAGGCGCTCTATAACTTGCTTGAGTACCATTGCTGCCCAATCTATATCAGCTTCTGTGGTGTATTTGCCCAGTGTCAGGCGGATCGCGCCTAAAGCGGCTGACTCACTGTAACCCATTGCTAGTAGGACTTTACTCGGTGAAAGTTTACCACTGTGGCAAGCAGAGCCAGAACTGATACCAATTCCTGCCAAGTTCATTTGCCGCACGATCGTTTTACCACTAATTTTTGCTTCACCGCCGTTGTCAAGGCAAAAACTGACATGATGGGGTAAGCGCGATCGTGCATCGCCAGTGGGAATGAGGTTAGGTGTATCAGCCAGGTGATAAAATAAGCGATCGCGCAGTGCCTTGAGGCGTAGTGTTTCTGTGGGCATTTCCCCAGCTGCTAGTTCTGCTGCCATACCAAATCCAGCTATTATCGGTACTGCTTGCGTTCCCGAACGCAACCGCAGTTCTTGCCCTCCTCCGCCCAGCAACGGGACTAACTCAACTCCAGAACGAACGTAAAGCGCCCCAACTCCTTGAGGTCCATAAATTTTGTGGCTGGAAACAGAAAGTAAATCCACTGGCAGTTGTTGTACATCTATAGGTAAGCGTCCTGCCACTTGGACGGCATCGGTGTGAAAAAGCACGCCATGCGCACGAGCAATATTTGCTAATTCTGCGATCGGCTGAACTGTTCCGACTTCACTTTGACCGTAAATTACTGAAACTAAAACAGTATTCGGTCGTATTGCTGCTTCTAAATCGTGGGGATTAACTCTTCCTTGTGTATCCACAGGTAAAATCGTCAGATCCCATCCCCACTGTTGCAGTAACCGTGCAGGTTCGCTAACGGCTGAATGTTCCACACTGGAAATAATCAAATGCTGAGGCGTGGTGTAGCAACGGGCAACACCCATTATTGCCAAATTGTTTGCTTCTGTACCGCCCGAAGTAAAAATGATAGATTCAGCGTTGTAAGCATTAAGTAAGCCTGCTACCTGCATTCTGGCTTGTTCTAGCACTGTTGCTGCCCTTTGTCCCCACTCATGCAAGCTGGAAGGATTGCCCCAATGTTGAGTCAGAACTGCTTGCATTGCCGCGATCGCTTCTGGGCGAGTAGGCGTTGTGGCGCTGTAATCTAAATAAATTTGCATGTCTATCGAGCTAAGAACACAAGGGCAATCTACTGGTTCTACTTCCAGGATATAGCAGGGAGTAGTCAGTGGCGACGCTCGTAGTGGTTAGTTGTTAATTCCGACTTGCGGCAGATTTTTGACTTCCGGCTGACTTGCAACTTCCGAGTCGGTAACTACTGCCAATTCTTGCTTTAGCTTATCGACAGAAACGTTGTTGCGATCGCTTAATTTCGTTTGGAGAGAGTTGCGCCATGCAGTAATCTTATCTTGTCGTCCTTTCAAGCGAGTGAGGACGTAATCGTTGTACTGGTTATTTGATTCCGTCAGTGCTGCCAGGCGGGTTGTTTGGCTAATAATTTGACCAAATTCTCGATTCATTTTTAATGTGATGCAAGCGAAAAGACGGCTGGTATTGATAGGTAAGCTGGCAACTTCTTGGTCTTGATTGTCTAAATTTACTGCGCTAGCTTGATTCAATTCACTTGTGTTTTTAGCCTGTGACAAAACTTCGTTAAGTTCAACTGCATTTGCAGCCGAAAAATACTCGCCCCCACCAGCTGCTGCAACTGCTTTTAACTGCCGTTCATCTGGTATATTTACATTTAATCCAATTACATTCACAATTACTTTGGCGTTGGATGCGTGTAACTGTCTAGCTGCTGCTACTGGATCGCCATCACAATTTTCAGTTCCATCAGAAATTAGATAAACAACATTTTGATTCGTGCTACTGTCGTAGGTAGATAAATTTTCGTTCAAAAGCTCTAATGTTGCTGCCATTGGTGTGAAGCCAGTTGCTTGGAAAGAATCGACAGCTTTACTAAACTGTAGATCGTCTAGCTGTGCCAGCGGGTATATAGTATCAATTCCTGCACAAGAGATAGCCTTATCTGCTTCTTTGTTTGAGCCTTGATGACCAAATACAGTTAACCCTACTTGAGTTGTTTTTGGCAATTCTCCAACAAAGGTAGCGATCGCAGATTTAGCTACATCCAGTTTTGTCTCGTCGTTGATTTTGCCCACCATCGAACCAGAAGCATCAAGCGCAATTAATACATTATTTTGCTTGGATGTGGGTTGTTCTTGTTTGTCTGTGTCTGAATCAGCTAATTCTTCCACACTGCGATCGACTTGTTCTAGGCATTGCTGATAATTCTCGCCATACTGAGCTATCAGTTGCTGATAATAAGCTTGGGCTGCATTTGCTGCTGCATATGATGCGGATATGGATTGAATGTTCGGTTGAGTCACAGCATTCGGTTGAGTATTGGCTGTTCCAGCAGGCGATGCGGTTGGTAGCGGGCTTTGTTGAATTAGAGCAGCATTTGGAGCGGTATTTGTTGCTACATTAGGTGATGCGATAGGTGGCGGATTTTGTTGAACTAGAGTAGCGTTTGGGTTAGTATTTTGTTGCGTTGGAGCCAGATTCGTTTGAGTTGAGGATTGCTTCTCACCCGACTCACAAGCACCAAGATTTAGTAGCAAGAAAGAAAACACCAAAAGCAGTGAAGCACGGGCAGCAGTTAAATTCATATTCATTCTTCACTTACGCTGTTTTTATACTTTCAACATTTACTTATCGCTCTAGTCAATTAAACAAAATTGCTTTGAAGAGTAGGATTTTTGTTGTTTTTAGTGACAGTCTTCTTTTTGATGTTGTCATTTGCCATTTGTCATTTGTCCGTAGGGCGAAGCCCTGACCGCAGGGTATGACGTTCGTAACTATTGACGAATGACGACGGGGAGTATTTCATGATTCAAATGAGATTGCTATATATATTTGATTAAGCAAACTAGTTAACTTAATAAATAAATTCTCTCAGATTAGAAACAATAAATTTGTGTACTAAGTATCTTGATTTTGTAGACTCACATCTCGCCCCATGCCCGAAGAGGTGAGGAAAATGGCGTAAATAGCATTTTGTCAAGCAAGTAAGGATAGATTAAATCATACTTGCCTACGCTCAAAAGTTAATTTATATTTTCCGATACTTGATGCCAAGTCGTGAGAAGCCGTGCCAAGACAGTTCCATTGCCTGCGTGATCGCGATCATACTATACAAGTTGTTTCGCGCGATCACGTTTGAAAGGTACGGCGTTTCGCTCTTACCTAGCAATCGAATCGGTACAATTGAAGAGTGTCAAAATCTATTTGCAAATGCTGGCAATGAAAGCGATCGCATCGAGACTGAACAGCACGCTAGCCATATTAGTTTAGACACAGTAGAGGATGCGATCGCATTTGGTAAGGTGCGCTCTTGGGCGGGATAACCTAGAGATTAATCCCCGCTACAATTAACGCACCAACAGATTGTCAGTTAGCCGTAGCAGTAGCGTATTGCTGCTTTTGGCTCTGCTGGAGTAAAGCTTCCAAATCGATCCAGCGAACTCCGGCTAAGCTGTTTTGGACAACGTGAGCAGCACCCACGCGCTCAGAGGGGCCAAGACCGAGAACCCACATTCCAGCATTGAGAGCTGCTGCAACGCCAGAATCAGCATCTTCGATTACTAAGCATCGTGATGGTTCTATCCCTAATTGCTTAGCCGCACACAGAAACACATCAGGCGCGGGTTTGTGCCGTTCTACACTGTAACCATCAGCTATTGTATCAATGCGATCGGCAATGCCCAAGCGTTGGATGACAATGCGGGCATTTTTGCTTGACGAACCAATACCTACTTTAATTCCAGCAGCTTGCAAGTCATTCAATAAATCCATCGCTCCTGGTAAAAGATCCGCTGGACTAAGAGCTTGAATCAGTTTCTCATAATAGCCGTTCTTACGAGCCATCATTTCTTGCAATTGAGCTTCACTCACTTGCCGTTCACCTAAAAGATGTAACAGCGATTCTCGCCTTGCCAAACCGCGCATTTTCTCATTAGCCGCGCGATCAAAAGGAATTCCTTCTTCATCCGCTAGCTGCTTCCAACTGCGATAGTGATATTCTGACGTATCAGTTAACACGCCATCTAAGTCGAATATTACCGCCTCAATTGGCATTGCCGCAAATTGATGGTTTTTAGCTTCTGTCTCACAAGGCATCAGTTTTACCTCAGTTCCATCTATTGTCCTTACTAGCTCGAAGTTGTAACACTGATTTTGCCAGTGGAGTTTGAACTGTAGGCGCGTCCAACTGTCGGGGAGGTGAGGCGTTGCTACCTTTGGCCCTGTCTGGGTCAGACGCACACCAGCAAAACCAAATACTACTGCTTGCCATACGCCACCCGTAGAAGCGGCGTGAATGCCTTCACAAGCGTTACCCCGGACATCCTTCAAGTCTACCAGTGCCGCTCGCATAAAGTGTTTGTAAGCTTCGTCACTCTTGTCTAAGTCACAAGCCAAAATTGCGTGAATGGCAGGGCCGAGGGAAGAACCATAAACATGATCGGTGCGAGGAGTATAGTAGTCCCAGTTGGCGCTGAGAGTCTGTTGATACTCGCTCTTGGTAAGGCGTGTTTGAAAGGTTGACTCGCGCAGCAAGTAAAGCAACATCAATACATCTGGCTGCTTCAATATTTGGCTTTGATTAGTAGGTTCAATGCCCAGAAGTGCTTGCATTGACTTGTTACGCCACTCGTAGTCTGCCAGGTTAACATCTTCCAGGTTAAAGAAACCTTCAAACTGCTCGATTAAGCCAGATACTGAAGGCAGCACCAGCATATGTTTGATAATATGCGTCCAGCGCTTGAGTCGCTCTGGTGTAAGGTTAAGTTGCTGCTGTAGAGAGGCTGCTTTATTAGCATCATACCCGCGCAACCATTCCAGGGTAGCAACAGCAGTTTCTAGGTGCCACTGTGCCATTCTGTTAGTGAAGATGTTGTTGTTTACCCGTTCGTGGTTCTCGTCTGGGCCAATTACATCTAGAATTTCATAGCAGCTGCGATCGCGATTCCATTCTACCCGGCTAGCCCAAAATACAGCGGTGTCCAAAATTATCTCAGCACCGCGATCGCACATCCATTCGCGATCGCCCGTTACCTGCCAATATTGCCAAACGGCATAAGCAACATCGCTGTTGATATGCACTTCGATGTCTCCGCACCAAATCCGCACTGGCTCACCATTTGGATCTTGTACCCAACGGGGACAAACTTCATCACCAGTACTAGCACTTTCCCAGGCAAACATTGCCCCCTCATAACCAAGTTCGTGGGCTTTGCGCCGAGCGCCTTCTAGAGTATGGTAGCGGTAGGACAATAAGTTACGGGCAAGATGCGGTTGCGTCAAGGTGAGGAAGGGAACGAGAAAGATTTCTGTGTCCCAAAATACGTGACCCCGGTAGGCAAAGCCAGATAGAGTTTTGGCTGGGATACTCACTCTTTCGTCATGACGCGGTGTTGCTGCTAGCAGTTGAAACAAATTGTAGCGAACAGCAATCTGGGCAGTAGCGTCTCCCTCAATTGTGATATCGCAGTTCTGCCATAATTCATCCCAAACTGCTCCGTGAGCTGCGAGTAAAGTGGTGTAACTAGGCAAACTAGCTAGCCTTGACTTTGCTGCTGCAAGTGGCTCTTTAACATCGCGTGAGGTAAAAACAGTCACCTTTTTTTCCAAGGTAACAGTTTGTTTGGCAGCAGCCCAGAAGCTCGTCTTCAATGTTGGCTTGCCATCTCTAGTCGTCACTTGCACTCTGGCTGCCCCTTCTGAGCAAGTTAACTGAGTTGCCATGCTTAACTCTATTTCAGAGCTTAAGCAGCGCATATGAAACCAGAGGCGATCGCCTGAGCCATCGTACTGTAAACATTCCCAGTGTTCTACACCTCGGTTGTCCGGTTCGACGTTGAAGCCAGCCTCAACTTCAATTTCTCCTTCAAAATCCATTGCCGTCACTTGAGCGCGCAGCACCATTACGTGCCGATCTGCCATGCTGGTCATCCGCTCGAAGTTGAGGTATAATGTATAACCATTAGGGCTACGCCACAGTACATCTCGGCTAACTATACCCCAGCGCAGGTCTAACTGACGCTGATAGCCCAGGATGTCACCTTCGTTGAGACTAAAGCTATCGCCCCCCACTGTAATTACTAAAGGTAGCCAGTCAGGGCAATTCACGAGTTCGGTTTGTACTACTGGTGCGTCGCCATAAACGCCATGAATAAAGGTAGCTGCACTTGAGCCTGGATAACCTTCTTCAAAAGTGCCGCGAGTACCCAGGTAGCCGTTGCCAATTGTAAACAGAGTTTCCTTGTGATGCAGTTCGGCAGCGTCAAACTGCGTTTCAATTACCGTCCAACCGATTTGCTCCATGATCAGCCTACTGTGGCGAGGGGTGTTGCCGTACAATAAATTTCTTTTCCTAGCATCCCGCTCTGGACATAATTGAGCAGTCCAGAGCGGAAAAACGATGACAAACTATACAAGTCTTAACAGCCTGCAATAGTCTGTCACAAATCAGATTTTCGTTACTCTCTGGAAATGATGAATTATGAATGATGAATTATGAAATGTATTTTTTTCATCATTGCTGCATTTAGCATTCAGCATTCTTCTAGCCCCCGATTAGGCTTCAATCACCACCCGGAGATTACCCCGTTTTTTGGCGACACGACAGGCGGTAGTACTACCAGAACGCTCGAATTCTAAATCTAATAGGGTGGGGCCAACGCGCAGATTATGTACTGAAAGATGATTAATTGACTCAGGCAAGGCTGGATCAATAATCCGCAAGCAGTTATTCTGAGCGTCAGGAACTAAATTCACTATCGTTTGTAATAACTGGAAGATACTACCAGTAGCCCAAGCTTGGGGAGAACAAGCAACTGGATACTGCACCGGATCGCTATCGCCATTACGCTCGTAACCGCAGAATAATTCTGGCGGACGCTGATAAGGTTGCTGCAATGTCATGTCAAACAAACCTTGAAAAACTTCCAAAGCTTGATCGATAAGTCCGAGCGATCGCAACCCCTTAGCAATCAACGAGTTATCGTGAGGCCATACCGAACCAATATGATAACCCATTGGGTTATAAGCTGGAGATAAGCTACTCAACGTGCGAATACCCCAACCGTTGAACATATCGGGCGCTCTCAAGCGCTCTGCCACACTATAAGCTTTTTCCGGGGTAAAAATGCCTAAGTCGAGACAGTGACCGGGATTTGAGGTAATACTGTCTACTGGTTTACCGTCTCCATCCAAAGCCAGAGCGCAGAAATCTTGATCTGCTATCCAAAAATCGTGATTGAAGCGAACTTTTAAGGCTCTAGCGTCTTCAAGCCATTTATCAGCTAAGTCAATCCGCTTCTTCATTCTAGCAATTTCTGCCATGCGGATTTTCGCCGCATAAACATAAGCCTGCACTTCACACAGAGCAATTGCTCCGTTCGCTAGTTCTCCTTTGCGATTAACAATACAATCGCCAGAGTCTTTCCATCCTTGGTTAACTAAACCACGTCGAGATGTGCGGAAGTAGCTTAAGTAGCCTGTATCGTGAGTGCAGCGATCAATCCAATCCATCGCTGCTAAAGCATTATTCCACAGCCGTTCTAGGGTTTCGCTATCGTGAGTCCAAGCGTGGTATTCCGCGTAGAGCATCAGCCACAAAGGCGTAGCGTCGATCGTGCCGTAGTAAGGTGTATGAGGAATTTCTTGACAACGTGCCATTTCTCCCAGACGCAGTTCGTGCAAAATCTTACCTGGTTGTTCCTCCCGCCATTCATCGTCAATTTTGCCTTGGTAGTTAGCTAGGAGGAACAATGTTTCCCTGGCGATCGCTGGATTTAAGATTAGTGTTTGCGCAGCCGTAATCAGCGAATCCCGCCCAAATAATGTCGAGAACCAAGGCACTCCAGCGGAAACAGTCTTATACTTGCCAAACGACTGCCGCAATAAATACATATCTTGCTCAGCTCGCTCGATCGCCCGATTAAAGGTAGCTTTATCCGTGCGAATCCGCGTACTTTGGTGACACCAATGTTGCTCCTCTAACAACTCTGCTGCCCTAGCTTGGACTAAAGTAACAGGAGCATTAACGGTAGAAGCTGAGGAATTGTTAATCGTCATCATCAACCGATAGCCCAACTTTTGGGTTTCGTGAGACGCTAAATCTAGCCGCCAAATTGCTGTATATCCCTTGAAACTGTCAGGCTGACAATGCTGAAACTGGATGCGAGATTCCATCACCGCTCCATCTAAACCTTGATAAGCAAGTGTTAGCCCTTCTTGTTGATGAGCGTAGGATGTGGAAAACGGCTTTTCTCCCCCTGCACCCCCTGCTATCTCCTGTCTCCTGCCATCAATTTCTACCAAGCGGAGAAGTTTTCCGCGTTTCTCACGGTTGAAGCCTCGAATTTCAAATAAATCGATGAAATCGGCATCAAAGCTCAGACTCAGTTCAAAGCTGACAGCACTTGTGCTATAATTAGAAACTTCCAATTCTTCAAATAGCCCGCCATTAAGGACAATTTCTCGCCGAATGCCTAGGGTATCTGCAAGCAGATGACCTTCAATTGTGGGATTGGTGCATAAAACTGAGAGTAAAAATCCTTTGTCGGCGGTGCTGCTAAGTAGTACGGGCGATCGCCCTTCAATCTGCAACTCCAAGCGACTGAGAAAGCGCGTATCCGAGCAAAATAAACCCATGCTAGCTGCTCGATCGTTCGTCGAACAGCCAGAAATGTTTCCTATCGTATCTGTAACCAAAAACAAGTCATCATCTTTGACTGTGAGTGTCGGTTGAGATTTTTCGCTCAAGACACAGGGCCACTCCGGAATGGGTAACTGTTCTGCTGGGACAAATACTTTACCGTCGAGTTCCAACTTTTCCGATGTCGTTAGCGTCTCTGGTGTCATTCCCAAACTTTCCGCTTCAAAATTATGAGTTTTATAGTGCTATTGTGGGATTTTTATAGCCTTTCAACCATCAATATTTTCTAAGTAAAAATACTTATTTTTTCTCTGAGTTAAAAGTTGTTAAAATAAAATTTAATAGTTTTGCACTGTAACTCAGTGCGATCGTTCAAAGATAAATTTTTGCTCGAACGATACTAGTTTTGACTGTAGCAATTTACTCTTTTCAATCTTAATTAGTTTTTCAAATAGTTCAAGAGAATTTACCCAGCTTATATATTGCTATTGTAAATATAATTGCTTTGATTTACAAGCTGTTAAGTTTGATCGCAAAATCAAGTTTAAATCTTTTATTTCTCAGTAAAGCTTTTAACTCATCCCCGCCATGATGGACGGTGATGAGGTGTAAGAGCGTCCTGTGTACGAGTGTCTTTTGTACGAATGACAAATGACGACGGGGAGTATTTCATGACTCAAATGAGATTGCTATATTAGCTTATTAACAATTGAAAGACCTTTTCATACTCATCAGTCATAGACTGAACGCTAAAGCGGTTTAAGACATAATCTCGACAGGTTTTTCGGTCTATTTTAGTTGCGGCTGGAATCGCCTCAATCATTTTTTCTAAGGAACGGCAAACAAAACCTGTTTTTCCGTGAGCGATTACTTCTGGTACGGAACCTAATTCCATGCCAATTACAGGTGTACCCGTTGCCATTGACTCAATCATGACTAAACCAAAAGGTTCTCGCCAGGTAATCGGAAACAAGGTGACAGTAGCACCACCCAAAAGTTGCACTTTCTCTTCCTGGGAGACTTCACCCAGATACTGAATTTGTTCGCCATCGATTAGAGGCGCGACTAAATCTCGATAATACTCGCGATCAACAGGATCGACCTTGCCAGCCATTTTTAATGGTAGACCAGCTGCACGAGCAATTTTAATTGCTTCGATTGGGCCTTTTTCTGGAGAGATCCGACCGACAAAGGCTAAGTAAGCTGGTTGAGTTGGCTCTGACTGAAAAGAATAAACAGATGTGTCGATGCCGTTATAGACAGTACCAAAGTAATTTAAGCCTAATCTGGGTTCTCGCTGTGCCTCGCTAATGCTGACAAATGGTTCCCAAGCAAAGCGACGGAACATCTTCTCGTTATCTGGGGTGAAGATACCGTGCGTAGTATGGACTGTTGGCGTTTTAACAAAACTGGTATAGGGAAAGGCAGCACAGCCGATATGAGAATGAATTATATCAAAATGATGGGCATTGCTATAAACATCCGCGAGCATCATTAGCTCGTAGAGTGCTGGTTCTTTAATATTAGGGTCGAGTCGCAGCGCTTGGTCGTGGACTGAATGAAGCTTCGCTGAAGTGATGGAGTCGCCGGAAGCAAATAAAGTTACTTCATGACCGCGCCGGACTAATTCTTCAGTAAGTAAACTGACAATTAATTCAATACCACCATAGCGAAAGGGAGGAACACGCTCCCACAGGGGAGCAATCTGGGCAATTTTCATTTCTATTGAATCGGAAATAGCAGTGAAAGTAGCAATCGATGTTCAAATCGAGATTTCAGCTTGGGATTGAGATTGACAGAAAATTTCCATCATCGATTAATAAAGAGCATAACCCTTGCTAGATGCAACTCCTGTAACGTAGAGCCGCGATTTGTGCCTGCTCCAGAACATAAACTTAGGTTAATGCAATTTAATTTCGATGTCTTCTACCAAATGTCCCTGGAAATAGTCTTCATATCTAGCCAGAGGAAAAAGGCAATAATGTTTACAGCAATCGCGCTTAGCGTGTCTACATACCAAAGGTAGATTTTAGAAGAGTGGTTGGTAGTTGGTAGTTGATTTTTTAATTACGAATTACCCATTTGAGGCTGGAAACGATCGCGCTTTCGGTACGATAAGTTGATAGAGAACCATGATGCAATCAAAAGCGATCGCGCCAAAACCTGGTTCTCGTAGTTTGTAGGTCGCGCTACGCTTCAATATGCTGTGGAAAAATTAGTTGACTCCAAAGCTATGACGGTAAAGCGGCTGGACACTCAGGTGCGGTGAGCAATAAAGACAGTGATGAGCATTCCGACTTCAGTGCTGAGCGATCTGCTAGAAGCAGTACCCCAACTGCGTCCTCAAATTTATTTCAAGGCTTCCTTAACAGCCCTGTCCCATGCGATGGAAGACCAAGTGCTTGCTTCTACTTCAGAGCATCCCTTGCTCATCGCTAGCTTTCAGCGCGAACGCTTTTATCGTCAAGAGGCCCATCGGTATAAACGGATTGCCCAGCGTACTAATCAAGTTTATGTATTAGCAGCACCGGAAACTGATTTTACCAATGCTTCCGGCTTCTACGAGACAGTGGCGTTCGACCCGGCTGAGCCATTAAGTCATGAATGGCATTTAGTGGTAGTTGGGGAGCATCATAGCACTTGCTTGATCTGTCGAGAGCGGCAGGGGATGACTTCGCTCACACCGAGTTCAGATTTACCTACAAGTCTGGATATGGACCCAACGCGACAGTTTGAGGGCATTTGGACGAGCGATCCTCGCATTAGCCAGATAGCAGCTGAGCTTTTACTCAAGCGGATTTTAACTTATCGACCAGAGTTAGCAGCGAAAATCGAGCTGGCTTGCGATCGCTTCGGACTGTCAATACCACAAAAGCGCAGATCGACAAAGAAAAAAAAAGCAGCCAAGGGTAGCTCATTGTTGCTTTCAGAACCAGCCTTTCAACCTAGTAACATCGAGCAGAAAGATTATCCAATCGACTCAGATCCTTTCGTGCAGCGGCTAGTAACATACCTGCAAGCTGGTCAATATAAATTGCTCAAAGCCTACCGCTCGATCGCAATTCAGGAAAGGAAAGAACGCCTGGTAAATTCAATCACCGCCGCCATTCGTCGCGGTAGCGATACGGGACAACCCTTGCATCCCGAAGAAATTCTCAAAGTGGCGGTGCAAGAACTAGGACAGGCACTTTCTGTTTGCCGATGTTTAATTTATCGCGCTGGTGCTGGGGATGCTAAGACAACGATCGCGCATGAGTTTTTGAATTTAGGCATAGCGTCAATATCCGGACAAATCTTGCCATTACAGAAAAATTCTCTGTTTCAGGAAGTTGTAAAACAACGGGAATTGATTTATATTGCCGATACTCAAATTGACTCTCGCATTACTAACTCGGAAACATTACAGGAAATAGTCCATCAGTTTGGCATTCGTTCTTGGTTGATGGTGCCAGTATTGTATCAAGGTAAGTTGTTAGGGATGGTGGAGTTGCATCACTGCGGCAGCGAACCAAACCAATGGACGGCAAATGAAATGTCATTGGTAGAAGCGATCGCCACCCAAGTGGGAGCCGCCTTAATTCAAGCTGAAGCATACGGGAACTTGGAAGACTTAAACCAGCAATTGGAAGCACTCGATCGCACCCGCAGCAATCTAATTGCAATTACAGGTCACGAACTTCGCACCCCCCTGTCTACCATTCAAGTTTGTTTGGAAAGTCTAGCCACCGAACCAGATATGCCTTTAGAGTTGCGCCAGGTGATGCTCAGCACTGCCTTAACTGACTCCGAGCGGATGCGAAAACTGATTCAAGATTTCCTCACGCTTTCCAACTTAGAAAGCGGTCGAGTGCAATGGCATCCAGAATCTTTACCCCTAGAAGAATGCATTGAGCTTGCCATCAGCCGAATTCGCGCCCGCTCAGCCATAGAGGAGCTACCCGAAATCATTACCAGAATACCAGAGCATTTGCCCTTAGTTAGAGTTGATGGTGATTGGCTGGTTGAGGTACTTGCCAAGTTGTTAGATAACGCTTGCAAATTTACCCCGCCGGGGGGACATATCAGTATTGAGGTGTACTGTAATGGCGGTTCAATGCTGGAAGTAACCGTTGCCGACACTGGCCGGGGGATTGAACCAAACCGTCTAGAAATTGTTTTTGATCGCTTCTATCAAGAAGAAGGAGCGCTCAGACGCACTACAGGCGGCACTGGCTTAGGACTAGCAATTTGTCGTCAAGTTGTCAACAGCTGGAACGGTCAAATTTGGGCAGAATCTGGCGGTAAAGACAAAGGCAGTAAATTTCACTTCACTATTCCAATCGTTGAAAGTAGGGACTAGGGGCGCTCTTGCTAGGGGCGAGTGGCAAGTGGCGAGTGGTGAATGGCGACGAAGGAGTGGTAATGGCGAGTGGCGAGTGGTGAGTGGCGAGTGGTGAGTGACAAATGACAAATGACAAAGAACAACTGTAACGGTTTTTAACACAGTGGCTATAGGAGCGCAGTCTCGGTGCTAGGATTCCCTAAAACCCTTGTGAGAGTAGTTATGGCAGAAGAACTTTCTGGACAGACTCCGATATTTGGTGGCAGCACTGGTGGCTTGCTCACCAAGGCAGAGAGAGAAGAAAAGTACGCGATTACTTGGACTAGCCCTAAAGAACAAGTGTTTGAAATGCCAACTGGTGGCGCTGCTGTCATGCGGCAAGGCAAAAACCTGCTGTACTTAGCTCGGAAAGAATATGGAATCGCTTTAGGCGGTCAGCAACTGCGCGCTAAGTTTAAGATCACAGATTACAAAATCTATCGCATTTACCCCACTGGGGAAACTCAGATGATCCATCCTGCTGATGGTGTCTTCCCAGAAAAGGTAAATCAAGGGCGCGAAAAAGTGCGTTACGTAGATCGCAACATTGGCAGAAACACAGATCCTGCCAAGTTGAAATTCAGCGGTCGTACACCTTACGATTCTGAATTTCGAGTTACAGCTTAGGAGCGAGGGAAATTCCCTAATCAATAGTCTCCAGGTAAAGAGCAATTTTCAATTGCTTTAATCGCCAATTTTTTATTGTAGGGTGGGCGTAGTGTGGTATAACAACCACACGAAGGGAATGCCCACCCTACAGTAACTTAATTTGGTCTCAACACCTAACCCACGCTGAAGCTTTGCTCATCTCCACAAAAGTGGATTGCGAATTAGAATAAACTCATGATTTTTCCCGATTTCTCTCAATTTTCAGCATTAGCGCAACAAGGTAATTTTATTCCGGTGTACCAAGAGTGGGTAGCAGATTTGGATACGCCTGTATCTGCTTGGTACAAGGTTTGTGCTGGACAGCCTTATAGTTTTTTGCTGGAATCTGTGGAAGGTGGGGAGACAATCGGACGTTATAGTTTATTGGGATGCGATCCGCTGTGGACGTTGGAAGCTAGAGGCGATCACACTACCCAAACCTACCGCGATGGATCGCAAGTAGTGTTTGAGGGCAATCCATTTACAGCTTTAGCCTCTTGTCTAGAACCCTTCCATCCGGTGAAATTGCCGCAACTACCGCCTGGAATAGGTGGTTTATTTGGATTTTGGGGTTATGAATTGATTCGCTGGATTGAACCGCGCGTACCAGTGCATCAGGCAGAAGAAACCGATCTACCCGATGGTTTGTGGATGCAGGTAGATCAACTGCTGATTTTTGACCAAGTGAAGCGGAAAATTTGGGCGATCGCTTATGCAGATTTACGTGACCCCAATGTTGACATCCAACAAGCATATCAACAAGCTTGCGATCGCGTCACCCAACTAGTCAACAAACTTCAGCTACCCCTTTCTAACGAAGATACGGTTTTAGAATGGAACTCTCCAGAGGAGAGCAGGGGGAGCGGAGGGAGCAGGGGAGCAGGGGGAGAATTAAAAAGTCAAAACTCACTCGCGCCTGAATATACTAGCAACGTATCTAAAGAACAATTCTGCGCCAATGTCCAAAAGGCAAAAGAATACATTAAAGCTGGGGATATTTTTCAAGTTGTTCTTTCCCAGCGGCTTTCCACCGAATACAAACGCGACCCCTTCGCCCTTTACCGTTCGCTACGACTAATCAACCCCTCGCCTTACATGGCTTACTTTCACTTTCAGGATTGGCAAATCATCGGTTCCAGCCCGGAAGTAATGGTGAGAGCAGAAAGTGCTTCATATGGTGGGGTGGTGGCGACTTTGCGCCCGATTGCAGGGACACGACCAAGAGGTAAAACATCCCAAGAAGATGCAGCTAATGCTGATGATTTACTCAAAGATCCCAAGGAAATTGCCGAACACGTCATGTTAGTGGATCTGGGTCGGAATGACTTGGGTAGAGTCTGCTCTAGCGGTACGGTAAAAGTAGATGAATTAATGACGATCGAGCGCTACTCTCATGTGATGCATATTGTCAGTAATGTAATAGGAGAACTTGCTCCAGGTAAAACTGCTTGGGATTTACTTAAAGCTTGTTTCCCGGCTGGAACTGTCAGCGGCGCACCAAAAATTCGGGCAATGGAAATCATTCATCAGCTAGAAAACTGCCGTCGCGGAGTTTATTCTGGGGTTTATGGCTGGTATGACTTTGAGGGACAGTTGAATACTGCGATCGCTATTCGGACAATGGTATTCCACAACAATACTGTTAGCGTCCAAGCAGGTGCTGGTTTAGTCGCCGATTCCGACCCAGAAAAAGAATACGAGGAAACCTTGAATAAAGCCAGAGGTCTTCTGGAGGCGATCAGTTGTTTGGGAACAAATGAGAACTTACGCAGCTAATGGGTAATACCAATTTTGGAGCCATAGATTTTGGAGCCTTGGATTGAAAAACTCAAGCAGTAAAACGCTTTGGGAGCATCAATTTGTAACCTAATTAACTGAAAATAGTAAAAGCATAGGCGGGATGGGATGGCGATCGCAACGGCGAAAACACCTGTTTGAAATCCGCTCCCCCATCTCTCTCCTCTAACCCAAGCGCACCTAGTTTAAACTGCCAGAAATCTTTGAATTACATCCTGACTCAATTCACTCGTTAAACCAGAGGCAACAATACCACCTTTTTGCATGGCGTAATAACTATCTGCTTGGCGGACAAAGTGCAGGTGTTGTTCTACTAGTAAAACTGAAATTCCAGTACTCGCAATAATGTTGCGAATTGCTGCTTCGATTTCCAAAATGATTGAGGGTTGAATACCTTCAGTGGGTTCGTCTAATACGAGTAGCCTCGGTTGTCCCATCAAAGCACGAGCGATCGCCAGTTGTTGTTGTTGTCCCCCACTTAAATCGCCTCCCATGCGCGACAGCATCGATTTTAAGACGGGAAACAGTGCAAAGATCTGCTGTGGAATTTTTTGATTACTCTTCGTACCACTGGGAAGCGCTTCTTTGCCTAATAACAAATTTTCCTCTACTGTTAACCGAGGGATGATCTCTCGTCCTTGGGGAACATACCCAATACCTAATTTTGCCCGGCGATCAGGAGATTTTTTCGTAATCGGTTCGCCAGCCAAAGCGATCGCGCCACTACGGGGTTGAATTAAGCCCATAATCGTCTTGAGCAAAGTTGTTTTCCCTACGCCATTGCGTCCTATAAGACAAACCATTTGCCCTGGAGGGACGTTCAGATCGACATCGCGTAAAATATGGCTTTCACCGTAGTAGACATTCAATCCTTGAACTTGCAGCATATCAGTTGGCTGTGAGGATATTTTAAATCATGTTTGCACAAGTACGTTTACTTAGTTAGGGTCGAGGGAGGCTATTATGCCTCGCCCCTCCCTCTTAGATCCGGACGTGAGGCTTTCGCCTCATCCGGCTCCCGACGTTCTTAGTCGTGACTTTTGCTCATGTGGTAATAGTCGTGGCAGCTTTCGTGAACAGCCAGAAGGTTTTTGGGCTTCCAGTTTTTGTGGTTTCCATCTACGTGATGTAAATGTACTTTTTCGTCACTAAGCATTTTTAATCCGCAGTATCCACAAGTATGGTTTTGCCTTTTAAGAGCTTGTGAGGTTGCTCCGTCATAGAGCTTGCTATTACGCTCACTCCAGTAGGTTAAATCGCCATCATAAGGTGATTTATCTTCCCTAACGTTGACGAATTTGTTTTCGGAGTAAGGAACCCTAGGAAATGCTTTATCCAGTAGTTTTTTACTGGTGTAGCGATTCTGGTTGGTTTCCTTGTTGAATACCTTGAACGTCCTGTGATTCATGTGCCATAGTTTGAACCGTGACCCATCCATCTTGCAGTAGCGGTGGTAATTCCTCCAACCTCGTACTATGGGGGCTAATTTCTCAGCCTTTACCTTAGCGCCATAATTCGAGCAATTGACGATATCTTTTACTTTCTGACGGAAAGCCTTGAAATTGTCCACTGATGGGACGCATCTAAACTTTCCGTTGGTTTGCACTTTAAAGCGCCACCCAAGGAAATCAAATCCATCTGTCGTTGCGGTTAACTTTGTTTTCTTTTCACTGACCTTCATTCCTCGTTCAGCAAGAAACCGACTGATACCTTCAAGTATTGCGTTTGCATCGTCTTGGGGTCTTAATATGACAACCATATCATCCGCGTATCGGATTGTAGGCTCTATTATTTTCCTTCTGCGTATCTCATATCTATGGATACTTTCAATGCCGTTTAACGCAATGTTAGCTAGTAGTGGACTGACCACTCCCCCTTGAGGTGTTCCTTGTTCGGGGTATTCTGGGTTGACTCCTGCTTTGAGACAGCGGAAAATCCCTGCCCGAATGCCTAGAGGGGCAATGAGTCTTTCCATGATGCTTGCGTGGCTTATCCTGTCGAAGTCGGGTAAGGTTCGAGCGTTACCGTTCTCTCCTCCCCTAAGAACCGTGCGTAACGCTTACGCATTACACGGCTCAAGCCTTACTTCAAGCCTTTGACTTGGATTTTTCCCGTGTGCTTGTTTATGGCAAGCTTTGTGAAGGTGGATAAGGTTGTCAGCCCAATTGGAGCCACCTTGTTTGACGGGTATGATGTGGTGGGTTTCAATTTCTTCTCCATTCTGTAGCCAATCATTGCAGATAGGACACTTATACCCCTGAGTTTTGGCAACTTTATCCAGCTTTCCATTGTCATCCCAGCGAGACTTGGTAATTTTAAGCTTTCTTTTTTGCCAATAGTCTCTGAGACTTGGATCGTCGGGTGAGGCATTTCCTTTGACTTTGACGTGCCGTTCGATTGGAGTATCTACGATATCAAATATTCGTAGTTCCGAGTTTCTTCGTTTGGATTTGGACTCACAAGCGAAGACCCAATCCTTTCGGGATATATAACCGTTTGGGGATTTGGTTATCACTGCTCGGAAGTATTTATTTTTCACCCATCTTATCCTACGCTTTCGGTGCTTTCGTTTCGCCCAGTTCCATAGATACTGCCATAGTCGATATCTGATGTAACTAAACACTTCCTTCGCTGTGCAGTACTTATAGTAATTGGCAAATCCTCTGAGAATTGGATTCAGGATTTTAATGAGGTTTTCCTGACTTTGACCGTAGCAAATTCTAACTTTTTCTCCCAATTTTTGGCAGAAGTCAAGCACTTTTTGTTTTTGAGGTTTGGTTAGTAGGACAGTATTGTTGCCTGTTCCAAACCTACGGATATTAAAGCCAAGAAAATCGAATCCTTCGGATATGTGAACTATCCGAGTTTTCTCCTCGCTGAGAGTCAGTCCTCTTTCAAGCAACCAGGTCTTTATCTGGATAAGTACTCTCTCAAGTTCCTCTTTGGTTTCTGCTGTGACCAAAAAATCGTCAGCATATCGGATATATCCAAGTCTGTGTGTGATAGATATACCATCCTTTTTTTGTTTGGCGTATCTTATACCACCCCATTCTTGAAGTTGATTTTCTAATCCGTGTAAACCAATGTTGGCGAGAAGTGGGCTAATTACGCCCCCTTGAGGAGTTCCTGCATCTATTGGATTAAATTCACCTTTATAGACGTATCCAGCTTTTAGCCATTCTTTTATTAGTTCTCTGCCAGGGGCAGTGTCTATTGATTGTAGAATGGTATTGTGAGACAGGTTGTCAAAGAACCCTGTAATATCAGCATCTAGAACCCACTTGTCTTTTCCACTTGATTTCAGCCTACAAAAGACTTGTTCTATAGCGTCTTGACAGCTTCTGCCAGGTCTAAAGCCATAGGAGTTAGCTTCAAACACCGCTTCCCATTCAGGTTCTAGGAGGTTCTTTACTATTGCCTGTGCGATTCTATCCCTAGTGGTGGGAATCCCCAAGGGACGTTTCTTGCCATTACTTTTAGGTATATATACCCTTTTGGCTGGAGAGGCTTTTGGTAGCTTCCAAGTGTTGACTAATTTCACTCGCTTGCTCGATGTAGTCACTACCTCCTTATCTACACCTGCTGTATGCTTTCCGGTATTAACCTGAGTGATTTGTCGGACTGACAATAGTAAATTAGCGTAGGTTTTCAGCATTAGCTTCTGCAATCGACGCAGTTGCTTCCACTGACCAAGTTTTCTGGCACGAAAGATTCTAGCTCTTAGGTTTCTAACAATCTTTCGGGTTTTTCTCCAGTTAATAGAGTTCCAATCCGTGAGTTGTCCCATTTGTCCATTTACTAGATTTTGGTCTAGTATCAAACTTCTCATCTGGTTTGATTCCTTTGTTCTAGTTTCACTTCGTATAAGACCCAAGGGAAGTCTGCTGTTGCTTTCGCTCAGAGACAAAGTTTGAATCCCTATCCTCTGCATTGCCAGAGGCATTCGCTTTTTCCCTCATCCTCTACCCCCCTAAGAGTTCCGTCTTTGTTACCTCAGCCCTACCAACGGTTTCGACCTATCCTTTGGACTTAGTGGGGTTTACCCTGTTGTATCAAGAAAATTTATTCCTTTTTCAGATGGTATCTTTCCTGCGGTGGGAGTAAAGTTTACACGATTTGTAGAAAATGCAGCTACAAACCCCTACCCACTTGGCTTTTGCCTTCGGCGTGTCAGGTCTTTACGCCGAGTCATCGATAACGCAGTTTAGTAATACTTCACTTTCGTTCATCTATTTCAAAGGAACCCTCTAGCTCCTAACCAGGCTGACCTTGCCCAGCTTCGGCTACATAAGTGACTCTGCATATTTCCCGTTCGTTACCTACTGGGTACTGAGTCCAACCCGAAGGGTTGTTTTACTTGAGGGTGAGTGGTGTAAATCACTCAGTGGAGTCGGCTCCACGCTTTCCTTGACCATTTCAGGTCGCGCGCATTTTTCAATGTCCAGTTCGAGGACTCGTTTTTCCTTTCCGCCTCTATCAGAGCGTAGGTTTAGTTGGAGGAGTTTCTGCGCATCGTGCGTTGAGCGTCCGGGTCTAAATCCGTAGCTCTTGGAGTGGAAAGTTGCTTCGTGAGCTGGTTCCATTGCATATTTCACTAGGCATTGCCAAGCTCTATCCGCGATGGTTGGGACTTTCAGGATTCGAGAAGACCCGTCCTTTTTGGGGATTGGGATTTCCCTTAACCTCTGGTGTTGCCAGTTGTTATAGTGGTTCCTAAGCCATTGGCTCAGGTTTATTCTCTCAAAAAAAGTTAGAGAAGATTTACCGTCTACTCCTGCTGTCCTTTTTCCAGCATTTAGCTGCGTTACTTGACGTACTGCCAACATTCTCGCCGCTAAGGACTTCAGTATCAGCTTTTGAAGGGACTTAGCTTTCCGCTTGTCTCCTGCTCTAATAGCTTTCCACACTCGCACTTGTAGGCGGAATAAACTACGCCGGAGTTTCTTCCAGTTTGTCTTCTTCCAAAGTTCACTAGCTGTTGGGCTGTATCTAACCATGCTCTCTTTGTGTTTGTGTGTTCTGAACGCCTTGCAGCAATTACGCCGCATCCTATCCGAATCAAAAGAGTTTCGCTGCTCGTCTAGCCTACAAGGGGTTCGACCTTCCCCAAGACTTTTGATTCGTTTTTTTTCGTTCCCTCGGTCAGATTGTTATGTTCTTTTAGGTGTAGCCATTTCAACCATTGAGTTCCCTTGACTCTTGCCGCTGATAAATGCAAAACTCGGCGGGAATGTTTTTCCTTTTCGGAGGTTTTTCCTCAATAGGGTCGGGGGGTTTTGGTTGTGCCCCGCCTGGTAATGGGTTGCTTTTTTAGGCTCTATTTCACCGTAGGAACTCCCTGTTAACGCCAGTGTCATTCCACAACGAATGTCTGATTGCGTCCTGTTCCCAGCTTTGCTCTACCAATTTCCCCGCAGGTACTCCGAGTCGGTTCGGCATGGGCAGGTAAGGATTCACACCTGAGTCTGGTGGGGGAGGCTTTCACTCCCATACAACCAAGAGTTCAACCCTTAATGACAGTAATCTGCTGTCAGGTTGGGTAATTTATTCTTCGGACTGATTACCGAGATTCAATTAACAACGAATCGCACTACTCTTTTACCTCTAGATCTCAACAAAATCCCGACTTTTTAGTTTCTATTTATCAGCAAAGATCAGCAATATCTCTAATGCCATAAAACAACTCTCTAGATTTTAATTAACTTGGCGCTATCCAAAAATTAAGCAGGCTAGCATCAACTCGATCGCTCGAAAAGATGAATTGCCCAGGAGTTAATTCAGATTAACCTATGTTGCTGAGAAATCTTACCCGTCAGACTACAGACACAACCAAAGGGATACCGTTGCGCCTCATTCTTATAGTGCCTTTTGTGCTGCAAATCTTCGTAGCTGTAGGACTGACAGGGTATTTTTCATTACGCAATGGACAACAAGCTATTAATGACCTTGCCAAGCAGTTGATTGACAAAACCAGCGATCTCGTCGGTCAACACCTTGATACCTACCTAGCAATACCGCAGCAGGTTAATCAAAGTACACTCGATGCCATAGAGCTAGGAATGCTAGACTCAAGAGATTTTCAACGCATAGGTCATTTTTTCTGGAAACAAGCGCAAATTTACAAAGTTAGCTATATCAACTACGCGCTCTTCACAGGTGAATATGTAGGGGTGGGTTCTATGCTGCCAGGTCAGGGTGTCACAATTGAAGAAGTTTCTTCTAAAACCAAACCCAAGAGTAACGTCTTTGCCACCGATAGCCAGGGAAATCGAAAAAACAAAGTACGAGACTATCGCTACAACCCTTTGAATGAGGCTTGGTATCCACAGACACTTAAGGCAGGCAAGCCTATTTGGAGTAGCATTTATAACTGGGATACTCCTGAAGGAATTACAAATATTATATCGATTGCTGCTGGCCATCCCATCTATGACAATACCAAGAAGATGATCGGTATCATAGGTGTCGATCTCAGCCTTGAAGATATCAGTGTTTTCTTACACAACTTAAAAGTTAGCCCTTCAGGAAAAGTCTTCATTGTAGAAAACAATGGACTATTGGTAGCTAATTCTAGCTCGGAAAAACCATTCACTATCGTCAATGGCAAAGCACAACGCCTCAATGTCCTAAATAGTAGCGATCCCCTGATTAAAGCTACAGCCCAGTATTTGCAGCAAAAGTTTGGCAACTTTAAGCAGATTGATACTAGCCAAGAACAAGATTTAGATTTCAGGCTCAAAGGCGAACGTCAGTTTGTCCATGTTGAACCGTGGCGTGACAAGTTTGGTCTGAACTGGTTAGTGGTTGTTGTTGTCCCAGAATCCGACTTCATGGCACAAATCAACGCTAACACTCGGATGACAATTATCCTTTGTTTTGTGGCGTTGTTGGTCGCAACTCTCCTAGGAATGTTTACCTCCCAATGGATTACACAACCAATTCTTAAATTGAGTAGAGCTAGTTCGGCAATCGCTGCTGGCAATCTAGACCAAGAGGTGGAAATTAAAGGAGTTAAAGAGTTAGGGGTTTTGTCCCAGTCTTTTAACCAAATGGCGTTGCAGTTGGCTGAGTCTTTCGAGCAATTAGAAGAACGAGTTGAACAACGGACTGTTGAACTCAACTCTGCTAAACAAACGGCTGAAGGAGCTAATCGGGCTAAAAGCGAATTTTTAGCCAATATGAGTCACGAACTCCGCACTCCCCTAAATGCCATCCTTGGTTTTACTCAACTGATGCATCGGGACTCATCCCTCACTCCTCAACAGCAGGAAAATCTCGGCATCATTAGTCGCAGTGGTGAGCATTTGCTGTCGTTGATTAATGACGTTCTCGATATGTCAAAAATTGAGGCAGGTTTGATCGCGCTCAATGAAAATGACTTCGACTTATACTCGGTGCTGGACGCGATTGAAGAGATGTTTCAACTTAAAGCTGAATCCCAAGGGTTACAGCTGCTGTTTGAACTTGCCCCAGAAATACCGCAATATGTGCGTACTGATGAACGTAAATTGCGTCAAGTTTTGATAAACCTCTTGGGCAATGCAATTAAATTCACTCAAAAAGGTGGAGTGACGCTTCGCGTGGGTGCGGAGTGTGGGGAACATACTACTTATGAGCAGTTTAATCCCAAAACCCAAAACCCAAAACCCCACACCCTACTTTTTGAAGTTGAAGACACTGGTTCTGGTATTGCACCAAACGAGATGGAAAGCTTATTTGAACCATTTGTGCAAACGGAAACAGGAAGGAAATCGCAACAAGGCACAGGGTTAGGTTTACCTATCAGCCGCAAGTTTGTGCAACTGATGGGAGGAGACATCGAGGTTAACTCTGTGTTGGGTAAGGGTACATCCTTCAAATTCGATATCCAAGTAACGCTAGCTGATGCAGCACAAATTCAAACGCAACAACAAACCCACCGAGTAAAAAGTTTAGAGCCAGGACAGCCAGAATATCGCATTTTAGTAGTTGACGATCGCCCAGCAAACCGCTTACTTCTAACTAAACTGCTGACTCCTATTGGCTTTCAGGTGCGCGAAGCTGAAAATGGTTTAAATGCGATCGCAATCTGGGAGAGCTGGGAACCACACTTAATTTGGATGGATATGCGAATGCCCGTGATGAATGGCTATGAAGCCACTCGACGAATTAAATCCCACGTTAAGGGACAAGCAACAGCGATCCTGGCTTTGACTGCTAGCACCTGTGAGTCAGAACGAGCGATCGTTTTGTCAGCAGGTTGTGACGATTTTGTGCGTAAGCCTTTTCAAGAGGATGTGCTATTTGAAAAAATGGCTCAATATCTGGGGGTGCGCTACATCTACGAACACAAGGATAAATTCGAGTCAAGAACCACAAAAGCCTTTATCCTTGAACCTTCATGCTTACAAGCTATGCCGAATGAGTGGGTGGAAAAGCTACATCTTGCCGCTGCTCAACTAGATGCTGAAACGATCGCAGCTCTTGTGGCGCAAATCCCAGCAGAAAATCACCCCCTAGCGCAAGCGCTGTTAGACAAAGTGCAAGACTTTGATTTCGATCAAATTATGAATCTCGCTCAAGAGGCTACCGTGCTATGAATGGTCATCGGGTGAATACCTCTGTAGCTAAGGTTTTAATTGTTGACGATTTACCCGACAACTTGCGCGTACTGTCTGCTACCCTCGGACAGAAGGGTTATGAAGTTCGCTGTGCCAAAAACGGTGCAATGGCATTAAGGGGAGCTAGAACTTCACCGCCTGATTTAATTTTGTTGGATGTCAAAATGCCGGATATGAATGGCTATGAAGTTTGTCAACAACTCAAAGCCTCACCTGCAACCCAAGACATCCCAGTTATTTTTATGAGCGCCTTGGATGACGTGCTTGATAAAGTCAAAGCATTTGAAGTTGGTGGAGTAGATTATATCATAAAACCATTTCAAATAGAAGAAGTTTTAGCTCGAATTAAAAGTCAACTCGCCCTGCAAGCAGCTAAGGCAGAGATTCGGCTGTTGAATGCAGAACTTGAACAAAGGGTGCAACAACGCACTACTCAACTTGCCAGTACTAATCAACTTCTACAGCGAGAAATTACCAATCGCAAACGGACAGAACAATGGTTGCAAGAGAGTGAGACAAGGCTGGAAAGTATTTTAGATACGCTTGAAGAAGTCGTTCGCTCAGCTTGTGCTAAAAAGTTCAAATTGCTTTACCTCAATCCTGCTGCCCAAAAAGTTTATGGACGACCTGTTTGGGAATTTTTTGAGCAACCAAATTTGTGGTTAGAGGTGATTCATCCAGATGATCGCGAACGAGTTGAGCAGGCAACTCAAGTCCTGCTAAAACAAGGCAGAATAAATTTAGAATACAGAATTTTACGCTCTGACGGTGAAGTAAGGTGGCTGAGCGATCGCTCTTATGCGATCTACGATATTGACGGCGTTGCTACTCGATTTGACAGCATTATTTATGACATCACCGAGCGCAAGCGGACAGAACAACAGCTCATTCATGATGCTTTGCATGATGTGCTAACAGGATTGCCAAATCGCGCCTTTTTTATGGAGCGACTCTCTCAAGCGCTCAAACAAGCTCAATGGGACCCAGACTATTTATTTGCGGTATTATTCATCGATCTTGATCGGTTCAAGATTATTAATGACAGTCTCGGACATATGGTAGGAGATCAACTGCTGATTACTTTTGCTGGGCTAATGCAACGATGTCTGCGGCGTACTGATACGATCGCTCGTTTGGGGGGTGATGAATTTACCATCCTGCTGGACAATATTCAGCACATCAATGAAGCTATAAACATTGCTGAGCGCATACACGCAGAATTGATGTTGCCGATGCAGATTGAAAATCACACGATCTTTACTAGCGCCAGCATTGGCATTGTTCTAGGTGCTACAGGATGCGAACACCCAGCAGAACTACTACGCAATGCTGACATTGCTATGTATTGTGCAAAAGAGGCTGGTAAGGCGCGTTATGCGATTTTCAACCGGGAAATGTATGCGCGGACGCTGGAGCTTTTGCATTTGGAGAGCGATCTTAGGCAAGCGATCGAACGCCAAGAGTTTTTACTGCACTACCAACCGATTGTTTCCTTGGTGACAGGTAAATTAGTTGGTTTTGAGGCGTTGATTCGTTGGCAACATCCAGAACGGGGTTTAGTCTCGCCGACTGAATTTATCTCTATTGCTGAAGATATTGGTTTGATCGTACCAATTGGCGAATGGGTAATGCATCAAGCTTGCCAACAAATGCGTGAGTGGCAACTAAAGTTTCCTCTTGCCGCAAATTTAAAAATTAGCGTCAATCTTGCCAGTCAACAAATCCAAGAAGCAAAACTAATCGAACGAATTGACCGAATTATGGCTGAAACTGGCTTAGATGGAAGTTTTCTCAAGCTAGAAATAACCGAAAGTATGTTACTAAACAATACCGAAGCGACAATCAATATGCTTTCGGAAATTAGAGCCAGGAAGATTCAGTTAAGCATTGATGACTTTGGTAAAGGCTATTCATCCTTAAGTTATTTGCATCGTTTTCCAATTAATACTTTAAAAATTGATGGCTCTTTTGTCAGCCAAATGAACTCCGATCCTGAGAACTTTGAGATTGTCCGCACAATTAACACCCTGGCGCATAATTTAGGACTAGATGTGACTGCTGAATGTGTGGAAACAGCTATGGAATTTTCGCAATTAAAAGCCTTGGGATGCGAATTTGGTCAAGGATACTTCTTCTCCAAACCCCTGGATAGCAAAGCTGCGGAATCACTAATTTTGTCCGATCCACAGTGGTAACGGCTGTGGTTAAATACTAATCCAATTCGCAATTCGCAATTCGTAATTCGCAATTGTAAAACCGTAGGTTTTGATGCTCTGATTCTAATTAAAGATCTGAAGCTTCTGGCTGTTTAATTGCGCTCTTGGAACTGCAAATTACGAATTGCTCATGGCTCGTATCCCAACGGTTCAATTTTCAATTACGTCCTTAAAAAGCGAATTGTGTTCAAGAAAATTACGAATTGTTCGGTCAAAACTTAAAACCTCTTACCTCTAGCCTCTCACCTCGAACCTCTTACCTCGAACCCTCAAAATTGCGAATTACGAATTCTTGTCTAGCGGCTGTCCCAAATATACTTCAATTACACGCGAATCATTCTGCACTTCCTCAATACTGCCTTCACACAGCACTGAACCCTGATGTAATACTGTCACCTTGCGGGCAATTTGACGGACAAATTCCATATCATGCTCGATTACCACAATTGAATGGCTTTCAGCCAAAGCTAGCAGCAAGTTGGCAATGTTCTCAGTTTCTTCATCTGTCAATCCAGCAACAGGTTCATCGATAAGTAATAAATCAGGGGACTGTGCTACTAACATCCCAATTTCTAATCGTTGCTTTTCACCATGAGAAAGTCTGGCGGCGGGAATGTTTGCACTAGCGGTTAAGCCAATGGTTTCTAGTAAACCTGCGATCGTGTTACGTTCAGTAGTAGCAGGATGCCTGAATAAAGTTGCCCAAAGATTTTTTTTCTGGTTACAGGTGAGTTCCAGATTTTCACGTGGCGTTAAGTTGAGGTATACCCTAGGAGTTTGAAACTTGCGCCCAATTCCCAGCCGTGCAATCTGATGTTCTGCAAGAGTGCGCAAATTACGCCCTTTGAATAATACTCGCCCTTGTGTTGGTTTGACTTTGCCAGTAATTACATCTAGAAATGTTGTCTTCCCAGCACCGTTTGGCCCAATTACTACCCTAAGTTCACCTGCATCCATGCTGAAGTTCAGTTGGTTGAGCGCTTTGAAGCCATCAAAACTAACTGTTAAGTTTTCAATTTCTAAAATTTTCTCGTTCAAGCTACGCACCTTAATAAGTCGTAAGTCGTAATTTTATGGGTGAGAGGTGAGAGGTTAGAAGTTTTGAATGCCCGACTTTTGACCTTTGACTTCATTGCCATTGCAACATTCAAATTGCCGAAACCACCTAATACTTAAACTTTCAGAATCCAAGGCTCCAAAATCTATGGCTCCAAAATGGTAATCGTTTCACTCGCCTTTAGCCTCTAAATTTTGCCGTTCACTTTGTACTTCTGGATCTTCTTCTAAGCTGGGGTATGTCAATACCTGCTTACGCCGTCCAAGTCCTAGCTGTTGAATGCCGTTATCGCGCAGCCAACCGACTATGCCATCGGGTAAGACTGTCACAACCAGCAAAAACAGCGCTCCTTGAAAAAATAGCCAAAATTCGGCGAATTGTTCGCTAAAAAAGCTTCTGGCATAGTTGACTAGTAAAGCTCCTACTATTGCCCCCACCAGGCTGGCTCGACCGCCAATTGCTACCCAAATCACCATTTCAATCGAAAAGGCAACATCCATCGCTCTGGGTGAGACAGAGCCGCTTTGTAGGGTATACAAAGCTCCAGCAATACCAGCGATCGCACCTGAAACAGCAAAGACTAGGACTTTGAATTCTGTTGGATTATAGCCCAAGAAGCGGACTCGGCTTTCATCATCCCGAATTGCCATCAGTAGCCGTCCGAAGCGTCCGCTTGTCAGCCAGCGACAAAGGGCATATATCCCTGCAAGTAAAATTACAGTCAGAGTGTAAAAGACAAACTGTGTCTGTCGAGTGCCTACGGTTGCTCCTAATAGAGTTTTAAAATCTATTAGCCCATTGGTACCGTTGAACAGTTTTTGCTGACCGTTGAAGAAGTTGAAAAAGACAATTGTTGCCGCTTGGGTGAGGATGGAAAAATAAACTCCTCGGATGCGATTGCGAAATACTAAATAGCCAAGTAGGGCAGCTAAGATTGATGGGATAATTACCACAGCTGCTATGGCGAAAGGAAAGGAATAGAAAGGTTGCCAAAACGGGGGTAGCTCGGTAACACCATAAAGTCCCATGAAGTCAGGCAATTCGTTCTGCGGGACTTGCAGTTTCAGGTGCATTCCGATCGCATATCCACCCAAGCCGAAGAAAATCCCGTGTCCTAAACTCAGCAAGCCAGTGTAGCCCCAAATTAAATCGATCCCTAGTGCTACGATTGCCAAAGTCAAAAATCGCCCTAGTAAGTTGAGGCGGAAACTAGAAAGAATTGCTGGCATTACGAAGATTAGAACAGAAGCAATTGCCCCGACTACTAAAACTTCCAAAAGTAGCGATCGCTTTCTTCGCCGCTTTAAACCATTCATTCCAAACGCTTCGTCGTTCATCCTTCATCCTTCATACATCGTGCGTAGAGACGTAGCACTGCTACGTCTCTACATCCATCCCACCTTCATCCTTCAACTGTGCGTCCTTTTTGTGGGAAAATTCCCCCTGGTCGCACTTGCAAAAAGGCGATAATTAACGCAAATACCATTACCTTTGCCATACTGGTCGTAGCAAAGAATGTAAAGAAATCTGCAAGCGGCTGCACTGGGGTAAGTAGCAACGCCAGCGTACCAGAACCGATCAAATAATTCACCGTGCCGATCGCTAATGCAGCAAAAATTGTGCCTACCAGTTTCCCGACACCGCCAACTACTACAACCATGAATGTGTCCACGATGTAGTTTTGACCTGTATTCGGCCCTACCGATCCGAGAAAAGCGATCGCACACCCAGCCACGCCAGCCAATCCCGAACCCAAAGCAAACGTGAGGGCATCAACTTTTTTAGTCGGAATTCCCAAACAAGCACTCATGCTGCGATTTTGCGTCACTGCACGAATTCGCAACCCCCAAGCAGTGCGTTGCAGGAATATGTAAATCCCCAAAACGCAGATAATTGTCAGTGCAATGATAAATAACCGCACATAAGGCATCTGAAAGTTACCAATTGGTAACCCACCCCTGAGCCATTTCGGTGCTGAGACATCGACGTTTTGAGCGCCAAACCAGGGTTGAGTCACAGCCAAGCGATAAGTTTGACTCAAAAAATTAGCTGCTGCGATCGCAACTCCCAAACAAAGAGGTAATAACACTACTACCGCCCATTTCTTTATCCTGGGATTTGAGCGACGATTTAAAATCCACAAGCTACCGAAAAACAATAGAGAAAATAGGACAATAGCGATCATCAACACCCAGTTTGCACTCCGCACGAACTGCTGCAAAATCAAACTCACACCCCAAGTTGCTAGCAGCGTTTCTAACGGTCGCCCATAAAGATGCCGAATTACTCCCCACTCTAAAATTAAACCCACTCCAGCCGCTACTAAAAAAGCCAAGATTAAGGCAAAAAAGATATAAATCTCAAACCAAGGATCGCCTAACTTTTTGAAATTATTTTGGACAACAAAAGTCGTGTAGGCTCCCAGCATCATTAACTCACCATGAGCTAAGTTAATCACACCCATCAAACCAAACACGATCGCCAGCCCCAGCGCCGAAATTAATAACACAGCACCAATACTAATTCCATTAAATAAGCCGTCAAATAATCCTGCTAGCATCTTGGATTTTGATTTTAGATATTAAGCGCAAACAGTCAACAAGCAATTCGCAGTTCGCAGTTCGCAATTCGCAATTGTTACCACCCGACTAATGCGCTCTTCTTGAATATTGATTTTGCGAATTGTTCTGGTCAGATTAAAATTTGAATTTAGTATTGCAGCTATGCCCTTAGAGGCTTGACTGAGGATTTTTTCCTGCGTACCCTGTCTTCTGCTAGCCATAGTTAGCTTTACCCTATCCACAATTCCCAAGCAAATCGGACGCTGAAGTATACGAGCATGAGAGCGAACAAGCTAATGACGGCGTACCCCCAACGTTGATGGCGGGCGAGTAAAGTGCCAAGAGCAATCGAGAGCGACACTGTACCATAACTGAAGCGGTCAACAGATAAAATAGCTCCAGAATAGAAAATGAGTGCTAAAGAGCAAAATCCGTAAACTACAACAATGCGACCGATCTGGGAGCGTAAGTGCCATAACAAATAGCCACCACCGAACACCATCACAACTTTGGTTAGAGCGACGAAAACTGTACTCAAACCTTTACGCCCTAGCAAATCCTGCGTAAATAGCTGCCACCAAACTAACCAGTTGGGGCCAGTTTTAGCTTGCCATCCTTTTTGAGCCTGGACGAACGCTAGGGGATCGCCAAACTGGATAGCGCAATATAGAATGTACAGTAGCAATCCTGTACCTGCTGTTATTGCTGCTACATATGCGATCGCGCTTCTGCGTTCTCGCCACGCCACAATCAAAAAGGTAGGAATCAGCGCCACGCCGTTTGCACGAGTAGCCGTTGCCATAGCACCCCACATAGAAGCCCAAACATATTGGCTGCGATCGAATGCTCGTAGCGAAGCTGTACTCAGTAACAAAAACAGTCCTTCGGTGTAAGTAACAGTTCCAAAAATCGAGAACGGACACCAAGCCAGCACAACTGTTGTCCATCTGGCAGCTACGATTCCCTGTCGCTCTTTCACCCAGAAGTATGCCAAGGGCAGTGCTAACAAAAAAGCTATATTGTTTACCAGGGTGCCTGCTACTTCAAACGGCAAGCCCAAGGTCATCACTGCACGAGTAATAAAGGGGAATAATGGGAAGAAAGCTACATTATGTTGCTTGCCATCATTCACAAATTCATAGCCTGAAGTAACGATGCGGCGGTATGTATGACCGTCCCAATGGGCGAAGCTTTGCCAGCCTTGCTGTGCCACTAAACTGGGATTGTGGCGTTGCATTAAATCCGCAGGTAATAGGGGTGCTAACGACTGCATCGCAACCACAATTACCAGTCGGCTGAGCAGCCACATCCCAATTACAAACATCAATTCTTGGGCGATTTTAGTTTTAGTTACTGTCTTTTCCATAACTAAAAACTGAATTTGTTATTTGGCTACCTCTAGGGGAAACTTATAAAAATGTGGGCAACCTTGGGCAAAAAGGCGGTGTTATTGATAAAAAACCCAGTTTCCTTGGAAGTACGACCGCCTTTTTGCCCCACATAACGGGTTGCATTGCGGTACAAAACTCAAGCATGGAGAAGGTTGCCCACATTTTTATAGATTTTTTGGAACCCATAAACCTTGGGCTGACCGCTTTGTACTAAAGCAACCCTAAATGATTCGTAAATCTTTCTATTGGTCGTCATTCGTCAAGAGTACTTCAGTACAAAGGACAAAGGACAACCATAACGAGTATTTCATGATTCAAATGGGATTGCTATAACAGCTATTAAGCCGTTTTATACTTTCCGCCTTTATTTGGATCTGACCAGTCACAACTATAACCTTTGGTTTCTTTCACAAACTGATTCCAAGGAACTGGTGAAACTGCCTTTGGAGTAGAGTAAACAATATTGAATAAACCATCGTCCCTAACTTCACCAATTCGCACAACTTTTGCTAAGTGATGGTTGTTGTCTAAAGTTACTTTACCTTCTGGAGCATCAAAGGCTTGTCCTAAAGCAGCCTTTCGCACCTTTTCTAGATCGTCAGCCGTACCAGCTTTCTCAACTGCCTGTTTCCACAGGTAAACCATGACATAAGCAGCTTCCATCGGATCGTTCGTTACCCGATCTTCACCATACTTTTTCTTAAACGCCTGCACAAATTTTTTATTCGCTGGGGTATCAACCGTTTGAAAATAGTTCCAAGCAGCGTAATGACCTTTGAGATAATCTGAACCGATCGCTCTGACTTCTTCTTCAGCAATACTTACAGACATTGAGGGATATTTATCTGGTCCCAACCCTGCCCCTTGTAGCTGTTTGAAGAAAGCAACGTTACTATCACCATTGAGCGTATTAAAGATAACACCGCCGTTCGGCAAAGCTTGTTTAATTTTGGTAATGATGGGCGTAACTTCTGTATTACCCAACGGTAAGTAATCTTCACCTACTGTATTCCCACCTTTGGCTGCCAGTTGCGCTTTAATAATCGTATTAGCTGTGCGAGGGAAAACGTAGTCCGAGCCAACCAAGAAGAATTCTTTGCCTTTATTTTTCAGCAGCCAGTCCACTGCTGGTTCAATTTGCTGATTGGGAGCCGCACCTGTGTAGAAAACATTTTTGGAACACTCTTGTCCTTCGTACTGCACCGGATACCAGAGCATATGCTGTTTAGATTCAAATACTGGCAGCACGTTCTTACGACTGGCAGAAGTCCAACAGCCAAAAATAGTAACTACTTTATCTTCATCAATTAGCTTGTTAGCCTTTTCCCTAAAAGTGTCCCAGTTGGAAGCACCATCTTCAACAACGGCTTGAATCTTTTTCCCTAACACTCCGCCAGCAGCGTTAATTTCCTCAATTGCTAGTTGTTCGGCATCCACAACACTTTTTTCGCTGATTGCCATTGTGCCGCTGAGCGAGTGCAAAATTCCCACCTTGATTGTGTCTCCACTTCCAGCAGTTGCACTTGCATTGCTGGCGCTTGAAACCGGAGATGAAGCTGCATTTGGGTTCGATTCGTTATTTGCACAAGCCTTCAATAAAATGCTGGTTCCGAATGCAGCAGAACCATAAACCAAAAATTTACGTCTGTTAAATCTATCTGACATATTTATTAATTATTCCTGTCATCTCTCTATTGGATGATATCTATCTGCTGTTATAGATATAAATTGTGATAATAGAGCGATACTCGAATCAAAAAATGTATCTTTGAATACATATGTTCGGTGTTCTTCACAATTTGTTTAATGTATTTGCAAGTATATATACTTAAGCGATCGCCCAAAGCACAGTAGAAGAAACAATTCTGCCAAGTATATCTTTCTATCGTTTCCCTGGTGGGCATTGCCGGGCTACTGTAAGTCAGCGAAAGCACAGATTTAGCAATACTTACGTATATTCAGTATGCTTTTGGTGATAGATCACTCCAGCAACGGCAGATAAAACTATCCAGACCAGCGTATTTAGACGTACATCGAATATTGTCACGTCAACTGTGTTAAAAACGATACAAGCAAGTAAGGCAACTAAATAACTGAAAAATATTAACTTGTCTCGCTCATCTGTGCGATTAATACTTGACCAATTCAATAACAAACGAACGCCTTGGTAAAAAATCCACAGAACCCAACCACAGAACAATAAAGTGGCTGGAATACCAGTTTCAGTAGTTAGCATCAAATAAAGACTGTGGGGATGACCAAACCAAGCGTGCATTTGCATTTCATAAAGCGGCTGGAAATTCCGCAATCCCCAACCAGTCCAAGGGCGCTGCTGTGTCAATTTCAAGGCAAATTGCCACTGAGTTGTTCTGAGGGAAACCACAGGGCGGTTGGGATAGAGTTGATCTGTTAATCTTTGCCAAAAATAACTAGGAACTATCTGACGTAAGGGTTGCTGTAATTGTGCAGGCCCAAAAGCAGCCAATAACACAGAGCTGGCGATCGCACCTACCACAGCCGTCAACCAATGCCAACGCAGGTATATTGCAAAAGCAATTCCAGCGCAAATGGCGATCGCCCAAGCATTCCGCGAGTTAGTCAAAATCAGGCCAACCAAATTGCCCAAAACTGCCACAGTTAAGAATACGCGAGTGGCTAGAAGATTTTGGATTTTGGAGCCACTGCGGTGGACGGGTTCCCCGGCATAAAGCAAGTGGCGTGATTTTGGATTTTGGATTGAAGTTGTTCTCCTTTTCCCCACGTCTCCCTCAGCTCCCTCAGCTCCCTCAGCTCCCTTCTGACTCCTAACTCCTAACTTCTGAAAGCTTTCAATCCACAGTCCTAATGACAAGATAAAGACAATCACCAGGTAGCCTGCTAGCAGGTTGGTATACATAAAAACAGAAGCCATGCGACCGGGGGGATTACCTTTAGGTGCGATCGCGCAACCGAAGGCACCGAAAACACCTTTCCATGCTTCTGGAGTAGCCCAGCCCCAAAACAATTGTCCCAAACCTAAAATTACTACTGGCACGGAAGTAAAAACCAAAATCTGAGCTATCCGTCGTAGCTGTGCCGGAGTTTGGATCAGGGCGCTGAAGCCAGCAAAAAAGCCAAAGAAGGGTAAAAAATTAAATAAGCCTAAAAAAGCATCTGTGGGGCGAAAAGCAAAGCAACTGACTAGCACTAGCCAACCAGATAGTATAGCCAGTAACCAATTCAAAGGACGTTGAATAATTTTTTTGTACTCTTGCCGCCAAGTACCCACTAGCGCCAGCAACAAACCCAACGATCCGATTGGTGTTAGCAATGGAAATAGCAGTAGCCCTAATTGGGCATACTGCCAGGGTTTTTGTAAACTTTTGTTAAATACCACAAGTTAGGAATGAGGAATTATAAATGATGAATTATGAATTAAAACTTTAACATTCAGTATTCATCATTCATAATTTTTAAGCTGGTTCCCAGCATTCAGCACGGGTGAGACGAATTTGAGCTAAAGCAAAGACGGCGGGAATGATGCGTCCGTAGTTAGTTGAAATTGCCCGCCAACCCAAATCCGCCAAGAACCAAGTCCATAATACCGGGCCAATAAAGGCAAATGCACCGCGAACGGCTCCATAACGAGCGGCATTCACAGCCATGCCTCTACTTGCTGTCTGGAGAGCAACATAATTTTGAAACTGTGTTGCTGCTACTGCACCACCTTGAATCAGGGTTTCTTGAGCAACTTGATAGGTAGCAAAATGCAATGCAAATTGCTGGGCGATTTGTCGCAGTAACATCGGCTGGATAATAGAACCCAGTGCGATCGCGCTACCACCTTTAACAAGTATTGCCAGAGGATCTTTCTGTAAAGCTAGTGGTAGAGATTGAGATTCCGATTTGGCAAGCGATCGCTCTACTCGCAGTGTTATCTTTTGTTTCTCTGATGCTGGTAGACGTTTCCACGTCCGCCCCATAAGATTTAAAAACACCTCTGCTTCTAAATCCGTAGTCGTAAGGGCATTAGAATGAGGAATCTTTAGATAACGACAGATTTTGAGCAATACTTGCCTATAAGTTACATTCTCTGTATCTTGCCGCAGTACGGTAATGCCATCTGCTGCTAAATAGCGAAATCGCTGCTCGATCGCATCCAGCCAAGAGTCGCGATCGCGGCTTTGAATGTCTATCGGTTCAGGAGTGTGAACATAATCTATCGGATTAAACTTACGGCGGAATAAGATTTGTGTCAGTTGCTGCAATTCTTCTTCCGTAGCTAATTCCAGTGCCGCTCTCAGCTCGTCCAATGTCGCACCCTCCCCGAATCGAGCGTAGTTTTGTGTCAATTGATTTTATTCTACTCTTTGCTTTTAAGAGGTTTACATATATATATAGCAATCTCATTTGAGTCATGAAATACTCGTCATGGTCGTCATTTGTCCTTTGTCCTTTGTACGAATGACGAATGACAACCAATAGAAAGATTTACGAATCATTTAGAGTTGCTATATGTTTGATGTCATTGTAATTGGTGCTGGGATAGCTGGTTTAGTTTGCGCCCAGCAATTACAATCCTGTGGATATAAGGTGGTGGTGGTTGAAAAGTCGCGCGGGTTGGGGGGAAGAGTTGCTACGCGCCGCCTGTATGATACTCGTGCCGATCATGGGGCTTGTTACTTGAGTCCAAAAGAAGAGTTATTAGGGCGCTTCGTGCAGTTGTTATGTAGTCGCGGTATTCTCCAAGTTTGGACTGACACTGTTTACAAATATTCAACAACGCAACAGTTACAAGCAGCAGTTGGCTCTCCTCGATATATTGCCCCAGATGGAATGAGTGCGATCGCTAAGTTTCTCGCTACTAATTTAGAAATTCGACTACAGATGCGAGTAGAGGCAATTACCCCAAATTCCAACTTTTCTTGGCATCTCTCCTTCGATACCAGCAATACAGTTACCCAGCCACCATTAACAGCAAAGGCTGTGGTTGTAGCTATTCCAGCCCCGCAAGCACTGATGCTTTTGCAACCTTTGGCTGAAACTGGACTACCAGCTGTTTTTCTGGAACAATTGCGTTGTGTAGAGTTCGAGCCTTGCTTGAGTATAATTGCTGGATATCCGGCGCAACTGCATCAAGCTCCAGATTGGAAAGCTATTACTTTTGTCGACGATTCCGATCTCGGTTGGATTGGCTTAGACAGTAGTAAGCGCTTGGAACCAGGGCAGTCACTAGTGTTTGTGCTGCACAGTAGTGCTGAATTTGCCCGCTTACACCTGGAAGCCGAGGATCTACAACCTTTTGGACACCAGTTATTAACTCGTGTTTCTGAGTGCTTGTTACCCTGGCTTGCCGATCCCGAATGGATGCAGGTTCACCGTTGGCGTTATGCTTTTCCTCGCCATCCGTTGCCAGCAGCTTATTTGTCAACTATAACTCCCCTTCCCTTGGTTTGTTGCGGTGATTGGTGTGGGGGCAATTTAATCGAAAGTGCCATGCACTCTGGTATAGCAGCAGCCGAGCAAATTAATCTTCAACTGAATGGGCGATCTCAAAGTGAAAATAATTTGTTTGACTTTTTTTCCTAGCCGCCAGCCCCTAGTTCTCGCGCTCGCTGGGTTTTAATCATAGATAGCTGAGTCGTTAAGAGGAAGCTAACAAAACTAGCAATTACAATTACGGGAACCATTGCCGTATCAGAAAGTACACTGAGAATGATCGAGGTACTGATAGGCGTTTTTGTGATGGCTACATTCACTGCTGCCATCATACAAACCATGCTAATAGTTGGGTGAACTTGTGGAACTGCCAGTGCGATCGCTAAACCAACTGCGGCACCAATGTAGAATAGGGGGAAGATGAATCCGCCTCGGAAGCCGGAGTGTAAAGTGCAACTAATTGCCAGCATTTTGGCTAGTGCGATCGCAAGCAACATTTTCATTCCAAAAGTAGAGCCAGTTTCGACAATTGTTTGAATTTCTTTTTCGCCAAAAAACAGTGTTTGGGGAAAAGCCAGCGCAATTAGTCCAATAGATAAACCTCCCAGGGTGGAAAGTAAAATTTGGCGGTGGGCGATGTACTCGCTCAAATATCCAATACTACGAAACACAACCACGAAAATAACAGCCACCAGCGCCCCTAGCATTCCTAATAGTGCGCCTTGGACTAAATTCCAAAGTTCAAGTTTAGGAATAGCGGTAAAGTGGTATATACCGCCAATTGTTAGCCCTGTATTCAATTTAAAAACGGCAAAGCTGAGAATAGCTGAAAGCACGGCTGGGATCAGCGCCTCGTAGTATTCCAATCCGCGACGATGAGGTATTTCTAGGGCAAATATCGCTCCACCTAGAAGCGCACCAAAGAAAGCGCCCAAGGCGGCACTCATACCGCAGAATGTCAAGACGCGGGTTGCAGCAAGTGATAGTTTGAGCTTCTTACCTAACCAGCCCCCAACGCTACCATTAACCTGCACCAGTGGGGCTTCTGGCCCAGCACTGCCGCCAGATGTAATCGAAACTAGTGAGGCTACAATCATCGCTGGGGTTTGACGCAGTTCAATCCGTCCGGGGTTATGGACTTTATCAACCACAAAAGAAACTTCACCAGGAAGTCCCATTAAGTGTAGTGTTAAGCCAACGAGAAAACCTCCAATTGTGGTTGCGATCCAAACATAATTCCAACTGGGAAACTTGGTAGGAAATAATGGTTCTATAAAATGTGGAATTGTGTGCCAGACGAGATGTAAACATGATTCCAGCAGATAGTAATATGCCGTTGCTACTAATCCCCCAGCAATTCCGATCGCGGCACTGGCAAGGATGATTTGCTGGTAAGTTAGTTCCCGACTCTCGCTTTGACTATTTGATGATGGATCGATTCCAATATTTTGAGTTTGAACATTTGATGTCATGAAATTCCCTCAGCTTGCGTGAATAGATTCCCACTGAATCTGGAAAACCTTGTTTTCTTGCAACCAAAAGTGTTACTGAATGCAATAC
>DATNQH010000236.1:0-42176 GCA_036704105.1 Leptolyngbyaceae cyanobacterium
GGAGTCCCGATCGCGATCGTTGGCGATGGCTGATGAGCTAGGATCGAATTTGACTGCTCTGGCGCTGTAATTACTTGTGTCCAGGCTTGTTTGACCGAGCCGAAGTCAACTAAAACTATTTTACCGTCCTCAGCGCGGCGAATGATATTGTCAGGCTTGATATCTCGATGAATTACGCCGTGACTGTGTACGAATACTAAAATCCCTAAGACTTCTTGCAGTAGTTGATAGACTTGGTTTTCACTCCAACGTTCGCCTGGTTGTAATTCCGCCCTTAAGGTATGTCCTTGAATAAACTCTTGCACCAAGTAGAACTCTTGGTTTTCTTCAAAATAAGCTAACAGCCTGGGAATCTGGTTGTGATTCCCTAGCTGTTCTAGGATTTCCGCCTCTGTCTGGAACAGACGGCGCGCATTTTGTATAAATCCAGAGTTAGCACTAGCGGGTTGAAGGTGCTTAACGACACATTCAGGAGTGCCTGGCCGATGCATATCTTTAGCAACATAAGTTTGACCAAAGCCCCCAAAGGCTAACACTTCTACAACCTGGTAACGTCCACCTAGTAACTTTTCTCTCATCGCCTAACTTTCCAGCAGTTTTGATTTATGTTACAAAAATTACAGTCAGCATACTTAGTTTCACTGCTCTAACTGTATGATTTTTATCAGTGGCTGTAGTCTAGTTTTAGATAGATATAGACAGACGTTTCTGAATGACGGAAAGATTCAAGCGGTAAATTCAGAACTTGAGTCAACTGATTATGCTGCTCATTAGCAATGCTAAGACACAGAAAATAAAACTGACAGAAGTCAACAATATATTTACTAAAAAATCAACGGAATCTTGATAAAAGCTTTAAAGTGGTTGTTTTTGAAAATTTAGCGTTCAAAGCAAAAAATATTAATTATTAACAATAATCCTGACATAATAATGGCAGCCTTTGACTTAAAATTGCCAGAATTAATTGCTATCTTTGCTATATCTGGAGGAGTAGCTAATAATTGCTATTGCTCAGCCCCCAGTAAAGAAGGTAGTTCAGTATGTTCAATTTGTCTAGCCTCTGGTACGATTTTAGATTTTGAAGCCATAGATTTTAGATTAATCAGCTTTTTTTGATTCTTTTGCGGAACTATCAGCTACACGATACCAATGTCATCTCAAAAGCTTGTTTTGATTGCTACTTTCGCCTCCTTACTTAGTTTTAGTTATACTCCTGCTATACTGGCTACTCACCATTCGCAAGGGGAAAGACGTAATATATCGCGTCTCTACCAATTACCACTGACTTTGGCAGCAAATTCTTGGCGAAGTAAATTTAATGTAGACACGATCGCAGGTGGACACGCGCAAGCAATTTATTCTGTTGCTTTTAGTCCAGATGCTCAAACCCTTGCTAGTAGTAGTGGGGATAAGACTGTCAAAATTTGGAATTTGAGCCAGAGGAAGCTGAACCACAGTTTTAGCGGACATAAAAACTGGGTAAGTTCTGTTGCTTTTAGTCCAAATGGGAGAATTTTAGCAAGTGGTAGTGGCGATAAAAGTATTAAGCTATGGGATGTGAAAAATGGTAAATTGGTCGCTACCCTGACAGGACATAAAGACTGGGTGAGTTCTGTTGCCTTTAGCCCAAATGGGAGAATTTTAGCAAGTGGTAGTGGCGATCACACGATCAAATTATGGAACTTGAGAAATGGTAAACTAATTCGTACTTTCTTTGATCGAGGAGGAGTTACGGCGATCGCTTTTAGTCCTGATGGTAAAACTCTTGCCAGTGGCAGCTTTTTTCACAGCGTTAAACTTTGGGATGTAAACAAAGGTGAATTGATTAATAGTTTCACAGGACACTTGCGACCAGTTTACGCGATCGCTTTTAGCTCTGATGGTGATACTCTTGCCAGTGGTAGCAATGATGGACAGATTAAAATTTGGAATGTGAAAACTGGGAAACTCCGTTATACAGAAGTTGGACATAGAAAGGCGGTAACATCTCTTACCTTTAGCCCGCAAGGTAAGACTCTTGCAAGTAGCAGTGAAGATAAAACTATCAAGTTGTGGAACTCAGATACAGGGGAACTGTTACGCAGTCTCTCGGATCATGCAGCGGCGGTTACTTCCGTTACCTTCAGTCGTCGCGATCAAACCTTCGCTAGTGGTAGTAAGGATAGAACTATCAAGATTTGGCGAAAAGCCTCGTGATAGGATTTTAGATTTTGGATTTTGGATCTAACCAATACCTAAAGATGAAACCATACCAGCAGATACCAATTAAAGAGTGTGGCGAACTGCTTGTACCAATTCCTTTAGAAAAATTTGCGGTAGAGACACCCCATCCTTATCAACTACTTGGTGCTACCTACCAAAAGCGATCGCCATATCATCTACGTCAAAGTGTACTCGACAGTTTACTCCAAGCTCAAACTCAACTCCAGCAAAGTCATCCTCACTGGCGAATTCAGATTTTTGATGCTTATCGCCCAATAGCCGTGCAGCAATTTATGGTTGATTATACCTTTGCCCAAGCGGTTGAAGCACAAGGATTGATAGCAGATAATTTATCACAATCGCAACGCGATCAAGTTTGGCAACAAGTGTATCAAATTTGGGCTTTACCCAGTCATGATCCGCGCACTCCTCCACCCCATAGTACTGGTGCGGCTGTGGATATTACCTTGGTAGATAGTAATGGTAATACAGTAAATATGGGTTCGCCAATTGATGAACTATCGGCGCGATCGCATCCCGATTACTTTGCAAATAGTACCAATCCAGTGGAACAAAAATATCATTTCCACCGCCAGCTATTGCGGGATGTGATGTACTCCGCCGGGTTTACTCGTCATCCCGAAGAGTGGTGGCATTTTTCCCAAGGCGATCAAATGTCTGCTTGGTTTAAAAATCAGGATAACCCAAATTATACTGCTATAGCGCGATATGGTTGTATGGATTAAATGATGAATTATGAATGATGAATTATGAAAGAAACACGAGTCAAAATCTAAAATTCAAAACCACCACTTTCTCTCTCATCATTTAGCATTATTTGTAGGTGGGCAATGCCCACCCTACGGTGACTTTCATTATTTAGTAGCCCGGCATTGCCCACCCTTGTATTATTCAGTATTCAAAATACATTCTGCTTTGAGAATTACAAATCCATCGCGATCAAAAACCTGACAACTTTCCACAACTTGAGATAAGGCTGGTATTCTTCTTTGTTGTAATAGTGCGATCGCTTCCGCTGTTGCTGGTTGATATTGTCTCAGCCAACTATTATTAGCTACATATTCTGGTGTAAATGCTGCTTTATCTAACAACCAAAAATCTATACCATACTTCTGAATTACATTTTGTGCTGCTGCTAATTTTAGACTATACTGAGCGTTAATCAATTCCAGGGTTCTTTGCCGAAATTGGTGATAGTAGCCTAATTGATAGGGAATGGCATATTCTCTTCCTACCAAAATTGAACGTTGAGCAAAAGTTGGTAAATTGTTAGCTTCTTCCGCTAAAGATGCAATTAAACTGTCTTTGGGTTGCGCCTGAAAGAATTGATATAGAGTAGGAAAGCTGCCAATTTTATATTTACTGTTGGGGAAGTTTTTGTCAAAGCTGGGATATAAAAGCAGTGCTACCCCTAACAAGGATACTGCTGTCAGTATTAAAACTTTTTGCCTACAAGCCCGCCACAAAGCATCCCAAAGCACAATTAAAGTAATGCCAGCTGCTACGGAAAGTACAATTCGCAAGCTATAGCCTGAGTATCGCCCTGGTAGATGCAACTTGAACAGTAGCGCATGAGCAGCAAGAAACATCACCACAGATGCAACAACCATTTGTGGCAAAATGGCGATTTTGCGATTAATCTGTTGTGTTAGTGGGAACAGCGAGGGATATCGTAGGAGAACGGGTAATAGAAACCCCACTGCTAATGTGGAAGGTTGAATTGATGGTAAAAAACCACTGCGTCCACCACTTAGCCAATATCTCCAGGGATCATTAGAAAAAAAGGCTGAACGCCCTCCTGGTAAAAACTCTGGTAAGCGTCTGGCCTCAGCCGCAGTGATGGTAGGGGCAAATTCTGAGGTTCCGAGAGCAAAAGGTAATAACACTAATACTGTTACTGCTAGTCCCGCCGCACAGAAAAGATAATCTCGGCGATCGCGCGACAATTTAAGTTTATTATCCCAGCGCACCAGTTGTAAGATTAAGACAATAGCAGCATTAAATATACCTTGGGGATAAAACAGTCCTAAAAGTGCGATCGCCACGCATACTAAAAACAGCGATCTTCGCACTAAATAATACAAAAATGCTAAAAATATCGGATAAATAAAAGCTCTTGGTGTAGCTGATACTAAATCGTCCTTCAACCACAAACTTTGATTTAGTAACAAAGTAGCAACAAACCCTGCTGCTGGGATGGGAAATAATTTTATGCAGACACCAAAACAGTATGCAGTTGTAATTAGTCCAAGAAAGACTGGCAAAATTTTACTCAGCAGTAGAGGATTAATTCCCAAACTGGCGAATAACTTATAAAAAGTAGTATAACCAGCCGGGGCAACTGATTGAAAATAATTAGCAATCAGATCGCCAGGAAATAAATCTGGTTGCAAAAACCGCTGCATCCAAAAAACGTGCTGTCGTGCGTCATCCTGCACCACATATTCACTGCCAAACGCCTGCTTTAGTGCCAAAACACCGTAAATTAGAGTAAAGGTGAGGCTCAGACTGAACCAAAATATTATTTGCGATTTGGATGTCTTAACAGTTGTTGCTGTCAATAATTTGTGCAAGCGCCCACTCAGCATAGCAGCCATACAATTTTTTAGCAGTTTATTTTAAACTCAAATCGTATAAATATACAAATGCACCTGGTTGGGAGAAAATATCAATTCGTTTACCAATTTTATCTAAATATGTATTAATAAATTCATTCTCCTGCTTTCTTTCAGCATGAGAAAAAATTAGCCAAACTCTTTTATTACCTCGTAGTTTATCTAAGTCATTTTTATATCTGTTTGCTTCAGTTGGAGAAAGATTTTTTCCATCGTATTTATCTAAATCTTCTACGCCAACAATATAATCTCCTTCGGCATAGCCATATTTTTTAGCATAATATTCAAATTGATATCTTCCTCTTTGAAATATATATAGAACGTCGCCTTGTTTTTGATTATTTTTAACATAACTAATAACAGGCTTTATTTCTTCCTTTAAATAGGGATTTAATACTAGATTACTAGCACTAGCCAACGGGGGAGCAAGCAGTAAAAATAGAATTACAATACCTAATATATAAAATAATTTAGGGCGATTTTTATTAAGTAAATATTTTACGCCGTCTGCAATTAAAAGAATAATAAATGGAGCCAGAAATAGAACTAGGCGGCTGCGAAATGGATACTTATGTAGATAAGCAGCAACTAAAGTAATAAATAAGGGTGAAAGTAAAATAGCTAATGTTTTTTTGTTTCTATAAAAACATGATATACAACCAATTAAAAAAGCGAAGATGGCGACACCATCCATCCCACCAGTAAATCCTAATGGCTTATAGAAAAATTGCCCAAAGGCATCAAGCAGCCAAATAATATCCAATGGTGATGAAGGAAAAGCTCGTTTCCAAGATGTTAATAAATCTTCGTTTCCACCAATTTTACGTATAAAACCAAAATAAGCTATAGTAAAACTTAACAACCAACTTAGCGAAATTACCAAAACATTTATAATTTTTAGTTTTTGCTTGCTGATGATACTAATTAGTAAAGAAGCAATACCAACACCAGCTAAGACAAAAATTGCTGGATGAGAAAACCAGATAGCGATCGCACCTAGTAATGAAACAATTATAATTTGAGTTCTACTCAATTTGGGATTGCCTAAATGCACTGCTAGTAGGCATGATAGTAATGCGATCGCTACATCAGTTGAGTATTGTTTTACTTCAGAAGCATAGTAAACCAAATAATTTAAGCTAGCAAAAAGAGCTAAAGCAATTGGAATAGCTGCTTTTGGAATAAATCGCTTAGCTAATTGATAAAAAAGCAACAAAGAAATAATGCCAGAGAATAAAGGAAATAGTCTCAAAGCATATTCATTATTGCCCAATAATTGCACCGCCAATTTTTCAACTAACAAAAAACCAATAGGCGCGGCTTGATCGTAATCTAAAGGTTGGAGAAGCCCTAAATACGAACGATTGACGATATTTAATGCCAGAACTGCTTCATCAGCCCATAAAGAGCGATTATACAGATATTGCACCAGCCGTATGAGAATGCCAAAACCAACAATAATCCACGCGAGTTTTGGAGAAGAAAAGAAAGAAATAGCTCTTGGTTTCATTGAGTTTTGCTAAAGCGTTTTTACTCGTTACCGGGTGCTTAGCCTGATAACAAGGGAACACAGATGCAGAGCATTCTTATAATTTATGCTTTTGACAATTGTAGATAAAATGAGCCTTTTACCCTTGAGGATTATTAACAATACTAGGTTTTTGCGTTATTCGGTAAACCAAAGCTTTAGCGGCAAACTTGGGTAAGGCTAGCATCCGTCGCCAGCGCCAAGGTTCTTGATAAAGACGATACAGCCATTCCAAATGATTATTAGCTAACCAAGCTGGCGCTCTAGATTTTACCCCAGCCCAAATATCAAAGCTACCACCAACACCAACCCAGGTAGACTGGGGACATAAAAAACGGTGTTGTGCAATCCATAATTCTTGGCGCGGCACTCCCAATCCAACTAAAATTAGCTGGGGTTGGAGTTGTGTCAGAGTTTGTTTTAATTCTTCTGCTTCTGCTGGGGAAATGTAGCCGTGTTGAGTTCCTAAGATGCTCAATGGTACTTGTTTTTGCCAAGCATCTGCGGCTGTTTCAGCTACTCCTGGTGCGCCGCCATAGAAAAATACTCCTGCCTTAGTATCCCGCAGCAGTGACTCTGCAAGTTCAATTCCCGGACAGCGTTTGACTTTTTGCCCTAATAACAGACGTAAATATAGTACTACTCCTGCTCCATCTGGAATGACTAACTCTGCCTGACGAATTATTTGAGCCAAGGTAGGATTATGCTCTGCTTGCATCGACATTTCAGCATTAAGCGTCACTACATGAGTTCCTATTCCCTGTTTGATGCGTTGTTGCACCCAACCTGCATAGTCATCTATCAAATGAACTGGTAGCCCCAATACAGAACCAGGCTTTGGTGCCTTCGACATAATTATCCTTAGCTAACCTCGCACAACACTGGCTTCAAGGCTACCTTATTTAGGGACTGGAAGCTAGGGGCTAAGTCGCTTCGCTCCAGTGTTAAGTTTTAAGTTTTAAGTTTTAAGTTAAACGAGCGTTTTTTAACTCAAACCTTAAAACTCAAAACTTAAAACTATTCAAGTCCCCTCCTATCGGCTAGGTTTGAGAGAACCATCTGCATATAACTCCATTGGCACTAGCTCGACTTTGCCTTGAACTATGACTTTGGAGTAAACAATTTTTACCAAAGGCGATTGATTGTGGTTGTATTGACGTGCCATATTTAATTTCCCTTCTAAGTTAAAAATATTACAAATATTGGTATTTTTACTTACTGAGCTAAGATCCTTCTCAGCAAATTCACTTACTTAATGTTTTACATTGATTTGATTAAAGATTCTGAAAAGCCGATCGCAAAAGAAATGTAGATTTGATGAAAAATTGATTATTAGAGCATAAGTAGTAATTAATACTACTTATTAAGTAATGTCTTTTCCAGTAAAATAATTAACAAAATATTAAGTAAGCATTACTCGGCGAGGGTAATCTCGATCGCTGTGTAAAAAATTCTACAGTTAACGCTTGACGGTCATGCACATAATGTTTACTAACAATTAACCAAATCTAGATTTAAGTTACCTGCTCAATAGCTGTGAAGTGTTTGTTATAAAGAAGCGATCGCACGACAACACGAGCCACCTGCAAACAAGCTGCGCTAATGCCTCATTCCCGAAACCCATAGACGAAAGAATGTATAAATCTGCTGCTCAATTGTTATCCCGCCTCGAATATTACTACCAACAAATCGAAACAATTATTCTTGTCCGTCAAAATCCCATCACAGGTTTACTACCAGCAAGTACCGCCATTACTGCGCATGGAGATTATACCGATGCTTGGGTGCGAGACAACGTTTACAGCATTTTAGCTGTCTGGGGTTTAGCACTGGCTTACCGCAAAATCGATTACGACAACGGACGTACCTATCAGCTAGAACACTCAGTTGTCAAGTTGATGCGGGGCTTGTTGTTTGCCATGATGCGCCAAGCTACCAAAGTTGAGCAATTCAAACATACTCAATCTCATCTAGATGCTTTACACGCCAAGTACAACACTCAAACTGGTGATATTGTAGTTGGCGATGGCGAATGGGGACATTTGCAACTCGATGCTACTTCAATTTGGCTACTGATGCTAGCTCAAATGACGGCTTCTGGGTTGGACATCGTTTACACGCTCGATGAAGTGAACTTCGTCCAAAATTTGGTTTACTACATTGGACGAGCTTATCGTACTCCTGATTATGGTATTTGGGAGCGGGGCAACAAAATTAATCATGGTAATGCTGAATTAAACGCCAGTTCTGTGGGTATGGCAAAAGCAGCACTAGAAGCCCTTGATGGACTAGATTTGTTTGGTGTTCGAGGTAGTCAAGCATCAGTAATTCACGTCTTACCAGATGAAATCGCCCGCGCCCGAATTACACTAGAAAACCTTTTACCTAGAGAATCAAGCTCTAAAGAAGTTGATGCCGCCCTTTTAAGCATTATCGGTTTCCCTGCCTTCGCGGTTGAAGATGGAAGGTTAGTTGAACGTACCAGAAACGACATTATCAAAAAACTTCAAGGAAATTACGGCTGTAAACGATTTTTGCGAGATGGGCATCAAACAGTATTGGAAGATACCCATCGCTTACACTACGAACCTTGGGAACTTAAACAGTTTGAGCATATCGAATGTGAATGGCCGTTGTTTTTCACCTATCTGCTTTTAGATAGCATCTTTCGAGGAGATAAAGAGCAAACTAAAGAATACCAGAAACGCTTGGAATCCTTACTAATTGAGCGTGATCAGTTAAAGCTACTGCCAGAGTTGTATTATGTTCCAGCCGAGAACATCGAAGCAGAAAAGTTAAATCCTCATAGCCAGCAGCGTTTACCAAATGAAAATGTTCCGCTAGTTTGGGCGCAGAGTTTATATTTTCTGGGGGAAATGCTGAGTGAGGGATTATTGTCAGTGGGAGACATCGATCCTTTGGGAAAACACTTAACCATTGGGCGACATCGGCAAGCACTGGTACAAATTGCCTTACTAGCGGAAGATGAAGATTTACAAGCCAAACTCGCAGTGTATGGCATCGAAACGCAAACACTCCAACAAGTAGAACCAATTCAAGTACGTCATGCTGGGGAACTTTCAGCTGCTTATACCCAAATTGGACGCAATGACAAACTGGGGCTAACAGGTCGTCCAGTACGGCGATTGCGAAGTTTGACTACATCACATATCTTTCGTATTCGTAACGAAACAATCGTCTTTCTCTCATCCTTTCTAGATCCCCAACAGTTTTACCTGACGCTCGATTACCATTTTTTGGTAGCTCAGCTTAAAAGTGAATTGGCTTATATCCAAAACCATTGGAATGAGTTGGGACGACCAACCGTAACTCTAATGTTGACCCATACAATGTTGGAAACGGGAGAAGCGGCGTTACTGGCGCTGATGCAGGAACTGAGAAGCGGTATTTGTAACGATGTCCAAGTCAAACTAGGGCGCTTGCAACAGCTGATATTAACGGCTAAGACCGAGAAGATTGATTTTCTGCACAATCATGAATTTGTTCAGTCGTCGGTTAAAAATGTTACTACAAAGTGCTATTACCTAGCCTTCCACCCAGAAAAAAACTGGGCTTTGAACTATACACAAGAATTTCAGTTAGAGTGTGAAACTAACTTAGGGTTGTTACTGGCGCAGTTGCGCTCCTCAGACAATCTTTACGAACAAATCGAGTTGTTGCAAACGTTGTATCGCTTGCGAGGGTTGGAGTTTGACACTGGCTTTGGCGGGCCGGGACAAAAAGTGACAGTGGCGGATTTATTGGATGAAGTCTACATCAAAGCTGGCAAACTTTGTCTCTGGACGGTTGTGCGGCGGGCAGCAGGACTGCGGCAGATGGTTGATGTGGGTTTGTCGGACGAAGTGACAGCAATTTTAGTGCGACAAAAACAGATTGCGGTGGGTAAGTCTTACAGTGAAGCATCTTTGATTACTCGTCCTAAGTCTAACCAGGAAATTAAGGATATAATTGCTCAGTTTTGTGGGGAAGATATTCGCGATCGCGTTCTGACTCAAGAAATTCTGCTCTATCTTGCTATCTTAATACGAGCAGAACCTTATTTATTTAAAGGGCTATTAACGCTAAGAGTCGGTTATCTCATCCTATTAATGACAAGTGAATTAGGTAGAGAATTGGGATCGACTCAAGATGAAGCCTACGAACACTTGATGAAACTTTCACCTTTTGAAGTGAAGATGCGGGTACGCCAAGTATTGATTGGCTATGAGGGAATGAATCAGCTGTTGCGCCAGCGAGAGTCTTTGCACGTTAAACAACCAGAAAGTGAAATTGAATGGATAGTGCTACCAGAATCACAAGATGATGCTTTCTTACCTGCTGGAGGTTGGCAACAGCAACGCCATTGGGATGGATCGATGAATCGCGTCCCGCCAGATTTTTTCAAATGTGTTTGGCGCTTGTTCAAACACTGTAAAGGTGTAGTAATTGGGGATAAATTAGAACGTCGCAATCGCTTAGATAGTGATGTAATCCTGGCAGAAATGACCCCTGGGGAGAAAAATTTTGCTTTGCGGGTGGAGCATTTACTTAATAAGATAGAAGCGCCGGAATATCGGCAAGTCAATGTTGAGACGTTGATGGAATTAGCAGCAATTGGCGATCGCAACCCCAGCTTACAAATCGAAGAATACATCGTTTTGGATGTCCTCATCGGTCATGCTGTGCGCTTAGCTTGGCTGGAACGCTTCCCAGAAAAAGCAGACCGTTATGATGAATCTAAAGCTGCTGCTTGGCGATCGTTTTACAATACATCTCCAAGAGAATGCGCTAGTTATGTCGTTAAAGCGTTTAGATTCTTGACACAATTCGGGCAACCTAGTAACGCATGAGAATTTTTTAAACGCAGAGTAACGCAGAGGTAGCGCAGAGGTACGCAGAGGATGAGAGAGTCAGCTTATGAAGCTTGTTTGTATTATGAGTTAAATAAAACTGGGCTAAAAGTTACTAAACAAGTACCTTTACCTTTGGTTTATGAAGATGTGAAGTTGGAATGCGGTTATCGAATTGATTTGTTAGTTGAAAATAAAGTGATTGTAGAGATTAAATCTGTAGAGTCTCTCAATCCAATTCATTCTGTTCAACTCTTAACCTATTTAAAACTCTCAAACTGTAAACTCGGTCTTCTCCTCAATTTCAATGTCCTCCAATTAAAAGATGGAATTAAACGAGTAGTTAATAACCTCTAACTCCGCGTACCTCTGCGTTTTCCTCTGCGTTACTCTGCGTTTAAAAATATTAACAAAAATGGCAGCGGAGCCTCAGTTAAAACTACTTACTGCTTTCCTACAGTCATAATAAATATTTAACTAGAGGCGATCACTACTGAATTTCTGTCAATGGTAATAACATTGTTTCCTCTATTTCCTGCCGCACTGCATGAGTCATGTAACAAGAACTGTTGATACAATCCCATAGCAATTTATTAGCATCATAGTATTGTTGTAGTGCTTGCCTCTGTTGAGTATTGAATTGCCAATCATATCCAATGTTGCGGTACTTAATTTGCAGCGTTCTTAACTGCTCAGTCCAAGCACGACCATTAACTTTCCACCACTTTCTAAAGCTACCTTCGCTTTGAGTCAAATTAGGTAGTCGATCTTTGAGGTTTTGTAATAAGCGCTGTAATTCACGATCCAAGCTAAGGCTAATAGCATGGTCAAGGGTAAGGCTAAGGCTAGGAGCTAGAGAAGAGTCAAGTTTACCAGCCAAGCTAAGAGCAAAGTTTAGTTCATAATCGAGTTCAAGATCACGTTTTAGAGCAACACCAAGTGCAGGATCGAGTTTCAAAGCAAGACTCAAGCTAGGATAGATTTTAAGATCGATGTCAAGGTGCAGTTCAAGATAAAAAGCTCGAACAGACGTTAATTTGTAAGTAACATCAACTGCAAAAGATTTTCTACTTACCCAAATTAAAAAATTTTGTAAATCCTGATCTTCGGCTATTAAATTATCGATTTGCTGCTTCATTAACTGAATTAAATAGTCAGCATTCCGTAACATACCTAGAGTCAATAAAAAAACCTCACGCCATCGTTTTTCAGCGATTCGGCTTACCAACTGTCTCAAAGCTATTTCTAATGCTTGGGGTTCGCCATTTGTAACAATCTCTTGAGCAGTAAAATACTCGTGAAAAGTTAAATGGGAAAATGAGTAAATACCTCTGGCTCTTTCCACTAACAAACCATGTTGTGCTTCAATCGATCTAAGCACAGCATTTGCGTCTAGGTGTAAAACCTCAAACTCAGTACTTGCATCATGTAAATTTATAATGTAATCGATAATGTACTGTTCTAATTCTTGTTGTTTAAAAAAATAGTCACCGCGTTCAAAGGTAGTTAAGGCAATTTTACTCAGTAGGTTCTGTTTGTATTGTACTGATAGTTTTTTATATACGCGATCGCGTTCAATATTACGTACAGCATCCCATTTTTTTAGTAGGAGATTTATTCCTTCTTTGTAAAGCTCTAAACGATTAACCGGAAAGTCTGCTGATTCTTCAAATGTCAAACACAGTAGTGTCAGTAGTAAGGGATTAGTTGCTAATTCTTTGATTGAAAAGTTATTTTTGAGTTTGTCAACAAAATTTTTACCTTGAATCGTGTCTCTGGTAGAAAACCATTTGCGAGCGAAGCTGATAATTTGTTCATCATTAAAATCGGCAACTTCTACTTCAGTAAAATTTTTAAGCGTATATTGTTTGGCAGCAATTCGACAAGTTACAATAAATTTGTTTGCACTGAATTTAGTATATATTTTACTTAATTGTTTTAATGTTTTAGCTTCATCTGCTTCCATTACTTCATCTAAACCATCCAGTAAAACAAGCACTTTGCCATGATTCAACAACTCTTCAGTTATTGAATCATCTAAAACATTACAAGCATTCAACTTTTGATTAATATATTCAATTAAGCTCGAACAATTTTTGCTTTCAGCAAAATTTTTGAGTGTAATAAAAATAGGAACTAAATGGGACTGAAAATTACCGGAGATACATTGAATTGCTATATGTTTTAAAAATGTGGTTTTTCCCGATCCTGGTTTACCCAAAACAATCAAATTTGAGTATTGCTTGACGGCTGCTAGCCCTGTCATCCGTTGTTCGCCAATTCCACCCAACCCCGGACGTTCAAACTCGTCAGCAACAGAAACTTTATGCAGGTCAGCAATTTCTAACCGTCTACGACTGCTAATTTGTTCTAAAATATTGACATCGGTGTAAATGTCATGCAAATCAATTTGCTCGTATAATCCTAACAACCTCATTTTTCCGCATTGATTAAAAATATAGGGATAAACTGTTTGTCGAACCTCCTGCACTAAAGCATCAATATCAGAAAAGTTTTGCGTCTGGTTTGAGGATATTTCTTCAGCCATCTCCGCAATCTTTTCCTCAGATACTTCTGGCTTTTGGTAACTTTTATTAAAGTCTTGGCTAGCCACCGAACTTACCTATATAAAGAGTTATAAATGTTTTCAACTAAAATATTTATAACTTAAATGTCCAAGTTATTAATACTGGTATAATCAAAAATTACTTATTTTGCTTAAATCGAGTCATTTTATAAATTTTTTGCGATCGCTTTATCTGTAAGATCGTCCTAAAGCATAACAAGCTAGAATATTTGACGGTAAATTAGTTAACGATTTATACTCTTTTTTGAGAAGAGATTTAAATATATACATAGATAATGTTATGTAACATCCTGTTAAAACTCTTAGTTTAACAATATTAAAGCTTGATTAAGATCTGAGATAGTCTTAAATTGAAATTTGAGACCAGACAGTTGCTGCTTACAGGCGAATCGCATTTATAGTTTGAGGAGTGAGCTATATGTACACTGCTGAATCATTGCCTGCTCAACAAACTTTTGAGCAAATAGAGCAAGAATTGGGTGCAGGAATGGTTCCACGTATTTTTAAACTTTTAGAACCTCAACCTGTGTTATTAGCTCATCTTTGGGGACAGTTTCGGGCTATAGTCCTACAAGGAGACTTACCTAGAATACTAAAAGAATTGCTGGGTCTAGTAGTGGCGAGAGCTACTGAGTGCGAGTACGTACAAGTCGTTCACTTGCATAGTTTAACTTTACAGGGCATGGATCGAGAGGCTTTAGCAGCTGTGAACCGAGGTGACTACGAGGCAGCAGAGCTTAGTAATTTAACTAAAGCAGCTTTGCGCTTCGCGGCTTTAGCCACAACCACCCGCGCCGCCTATGCTTCCCCAACAGAAAATCGAGGCAGATGGCAACAGCTACGTCAGCAAACGACTCAAGCACTTGAGGCTACAGGTTTGGAAGAAGAAGAAAAATTTGAATTGGTGGCAACGGTGGGTTTATTTGAGCAAATTTGCACTGTAGCCAACCTGCTAGATCTCGATCCGAGTCAGCCCTAACCAGAATTTTAGATTTTAGATTTTGGATTTTAGATTTTGGATTAAAGAAAAAATCTAAAATCTAAAAAAGGTCTCAAGCACCTAAATCTGTTTATGGAGGAAAATACATTGTTTTCTTATATCAAGCCGCTAGTTTCACGCAGCGCGAGTATTAGTGAAGACTCTTCAGCAATCGCTGCTTAACTATGGGGGTAATCCAAAATCGTAAATCCAAAATCTAAAATTGAGTGACCCTGTAGCGGCAGACAAAAATTTTTTAGCTAGCACCAATGGCATCATGAGCTTTAGTCAAGAGCAATCGACATCTCTAGCCCAGGTGCCTTTATGGCTGCTTGTGGAGTTAGCAAATGAATTAAGTACAGCCACAAATTTAGAAACATTACAGCGCATCCTCGCCCGGAAATTGCGCTGGATATTCAACTTTGATCGCTGTACTTTAGCAATTCAGTCTCAGCCAACAGATACTGAGTATGTATTATTGGACATCACCAACCCAAGCAAAGCCGAGTCTACTTTACCGCAAAAATTTTCCCTCGCTCAAGGGTGGTGTGGAAAAGCGATCGCCGAATCTAAGCCATATTTTATCGCAGACTTAACTCAACTTCCATTTGCGATCGCCCTGCCGATTGATGCTCACATAGGTTTAAGTGCAAATGCGTCTTCCTTAATAGTGTTGCCTCTAAAAGTGGGACGTACTATCGGTAGCCTCAATTTCAGTTCCAACAAACCTAATGCTTACTCCCTAAGTTGGCGTAACATAGCTAGTTTGTTGGCTTGTCAAGTCGCAGGACAGTTAAGTTCAGTCCTAGCTCAAGAGCAGAAATCATTAGCTTTGAAAGCTTTAGCAGTATCGCAAGCAAAATTAAAAAGCGCTTATGAGTTTCGCCAAAGAGTTATGGAAAGCGCTACTAATGCCATCTACGCCCTTGACTTGCAGGGGAACTTTACCCTCGTTAATCGCCGCATGGCAAAAATGACTGGTTACGCTGTCGAAACACTGCTAGGGTTTCCCTTCATAGAGCTTTTTCCTCCTACTGAGGCTAGCAATATTCAACAGCAGCTTTTAGCGATCGCTAATGATGGAATTTCCATTGATGAATATCATTCAGAACTGATTAAAAAAGATGGCTCTGCACAAATTATTTCATTGAGTTTGGCTCCCATACTTTTAGATGGAGACATATCAGCACTGGTTGGCACGGCTCAAGAAGTCAACTGAAGGATTTTAGACTCTACATTTAATTTAGTAGGGACGGGTGAGAATGAATAGTTTTGAATGTTGAATTTTCAGTTGTAAGTTATATAGATGGCTTGAACTTAAAACTTAAAACTTAAAACTTAAAACTATTATCGACTCGCCCCTACAAAACATTTGTGCAAGAGGTCTAATGTTTCAAGCTACTCGTCGCCGCCTCGCCATTTGGTATACCGCAGTAACAGCAGTGCTGCTATTAGTATTTGCTACTGGAGTATATTTGTACTTCCGCAGCACCTTAATTGAGCGAATTGACGATACTCTCAATCATGTGGTGGAAATAGTCGAGCGATCACTGGCGATCGATCCTGCCTACTCAGACGCAGGTCAACTCCGCTTGAATTTAGAAGCTACTTTTCGAGATAATCCAGGCACGGTTGAAGACGATCGCATTGACTTAGAGTGGTTTAGCCCTACTGGTGAATTAGTGTGGTCAACTTTTTCAGAACCGCTCAATATTCCGATTCATAACAATCCCACAGGCGAAACGGTGCGCGTCACTAAAGGGGATGTAAATGACTCCTCACCCCTGTACGGGCGCACAGCCGTGCCCCCCTACTCACTTCTGCTCAGACAGGTAACAGAAAGAGTCCAAATTGGGCGACAGGTAGTAGGATATTTGCGCGTTAGCCATCCTTGGTTTGAAGTGACAAAACCCAGTCAACAACTGGTTTTGGATTTAAGCCTTGGGATAGGATTAATGGTAATTTCCGTCGCTATGAGTGGCTGGTTTCTGTCAGGAAAAGCAATGGAACCAGTGCGGGATTCATACCAACGTCTCAAACAATTCACCGCCGATGCTTCCCACGAACTCAGAAGTCCAATTACTCTGATTCAAACAAACGTACAAGTTGCATTAGCTGAGCTTGAATCAGTAGGAGGACAAGGTTCCAACTCAAAATATGGACAACAGTTGAAAGTTGTGGAACGCTTGACTAAGCGTTTAGGTCGCTTAGTTGACGATTTATTATTTCTAGCACGGCAAGATAGCGGTATTGTAAAACCCCAGTTCTCGCAATGTCCCCTAGACGCGCTGCTGATGGAAGTAGTTGAAGAACAACAGCTTGCAGCTGCAGAAAAGAAGATTAAACTCTCGCTTGATTTAATTGAGTCATCTGATGCCGAAATCGCTCCCGAAACAGCAGAAGAGTGGTTTACACTCCAAGCAGATTGGAATCAACTAATCCGCTTGTTTACGAATTTGATCGGTAACGCCGTGCAATATACTCCAGCAGGGGGTCAAATCAGTGTTGAGTTAAAACGCATCTCCACCAGCAAAGAAATATATCTTTCGCCCCTCGCCTCTCGCCTTTCACCGCAAGCTTTTGGGCTACAAGTTAAAGTCACAGATACTGGGATTGGTATTCCCGCCTCGGCACTACCCCACTTATTTGATCGCTTTTATCGCGTAGATCCAGCTCGTACCCACTCTACAACAAAACCTGTTGCAGCCTCAACCGGATCTGGCTTAGGCTTGGCGATCGCTGCCGCCATTGTCGCTAATCACCAAGGTCAAATTTATGCCGAAAGCACCCTCGGTCGAGGCACAACCTTTACTGTTACCTTACCCTTAAGCATTGAATCTTAGGGCTTATTTTACATCAGTAAGGACAGGTTAAATACACATTCATACAGGAAAAGTGACATTTTGGCAAACCTGCTCTTACAGAAAACCTACCGATACAACTTGATAATCTTCCTTAGCTAAAATGCATCCTGTGGCAGATGCACTAGGGTATTTTTTTCCAATAATTTAAATGACACTGGCTGTAATTATGAGGACAAAATTACTTCATATTCAGTTTATAGCTCTACCGTTTGAATTAAGTCAACGGGCTAATCGCTGGAAAGTTAATTAGTTGCTCATAATAACACAGTAAACAATTTAAATGAATAGTTAAGGAGAATTAAATGCCAATTCCAATAAGAGAAGATGTTGCCTACATTATCCTGAAAAAAATTAATGAAACTGGGCAGGGAATGCATGAAGTTCATTTCACAGCCGATGATTTTATCGGTCGAGAACCGACAAAAGCTGAACTTTTGGGGCATTTAGATTTTCTAAATCAAAAGCAATATATCAACGCTGAATTTTCAGGCAATGCCTATGCCAACCAAGAAGATGTTACCGACGCTGTAGACCCAAAAGAATTTGACTTCAGAATCGCTAATACCTTCGGTTCCTCTGATGGCCCTCTGCCTCACTTGATTACATTCAAGACGGCAGAACTGACAGACAAGGGCCGCAAAATGTTGGAAAAGATGGATGCGAGACCACCCGAAGAACTCAAAGAAGGGCCATCAGTTCCAATTGCTACCAAAGATATGCCGTTCCTAGAAAAAATTATGCTCAAGAGCGGTCTTGAGGATCTTTTCGATGCTAGGGATGTGACAGAGATAGTATACCGGGCTATACGCGACTTGATGACTGACGAAGCTGCTGACCGGGTAGCAGATGAACTGCATAAAGAAGCACTACCCGTCGACGATAAAGCTCTGAACATGGAAATTGCTGAGCTTTGGGAAGATACCAATCCCCTAGTTCACTTCTTAAGCAAAATTCGTCCACCCTTCTTCCACGATGCAAAAAGTACCGATGCCACTAATGTAAATGATGAGCGCTTTTTGTTCCGGGTAAAAAATGAAGCTCCAATGGCAAGAACTGGGTTTGATTTAGACGTTGAAGAAGTGCTTAAAGCTGTGTTTTCTGCCACTAAAGACGAATTATCTGAAGAAAGATCTCAGGAAATTGCTAATTGTTTGCCTGGAAGAGTTCAACAAATATGGCAAGAAGCTTAATCTAATTTTGCTGGTAATTGTGAAGCATTTGTACAAAAATTTTGGTATAAGTCTCAACTTCTATGTACAAATGCTTTTTTTGTGGCTGTTAGTTAATTAGTTAAATTCTGGCTGAATCATATTTCTAACTAACAACTTAGGCAGGGATTTCCCACCCTACTAGACTTTCCTAAGGCTGGAATAGTATTGAAATGTGGTTTCTACTTCTCAAGTTAAAAATAATATTTTAAAGTTTATTCATAATTTTATAGTTATAAATTTTCATAAGTCATAAGTCATTCGTACAAATGGCAAACAACAAATGACTTATGACACGATCATCCCATCCCATTAATGGCGAGGATTAGTTAAGTTAACTAAACCGCAGCAGGGATCTCAGCAGCAGGGATCTCAATCGTAGGGCGAACTTGGCTAAGCATACTTTGCAGTTCCTCTCCCTCAATTACCTCTGCCTCCAATAGTTGGGTGGAAATCTTTTCCAGTAAGTCGAGGTTGTGTTTAACTATATCCACAGCATACTGATGAGCGGTTTCTACAATTTCCTTCACCTCGTGGTCGATCGCTTGGGCTGTCTGGTCGCTCACCATCCGGCGAGGATTACCACTTTCACTACCCAGGAACATAGCTTGCTGCCCCTGCTGGTAAGCCAAAGGCCCCAAAACCTTGCTCATGCCGTAGGTTGTTACCATCCTTTCTGCTAAGTCAGTTGCTTTCTGCAAGTCGTTGGATGCACCTGTCGTGATGCTGCCAAATACAACCTCCTCCGCTGAACGCCCACCTAATAAGGTGGCAATTTGTCCCCGCAGTTCAGCTTCATCCATCAAGAAGCGGTCTTCAGTCGGCACTTGTAGGGTGTATCCTAAAGCTGCCATCCCGCGTGGCACAATAGAAATCTTTTCGACGCGACCACTCCCTGACATTAAGTAGCCGACCAGCGCATGACCTACTTCATGGTAAGCAACAATCTTTTTCTCTTTGTCATTGAGGACCCGGCTTTTCTTCTCAAGACCTGCAACGACTCGCTCGATCGCTTCAGCAAAGTCTGATTGTGCCACTGATAAGCGCTGATTCCTAGCAGCTAACAAAGCAGCTTCGTTGATCAGATTTGCTAGGTCTGCACCAGCAAAGCCAGGGGTACGAGTAGCGATCGCTTTTAAGTCTACATCATTACCTAGCTTGACTTTCTGAGCATGGATTTTGAGAATGGCTTCACGTCCTGATTTATCGGGACGATCTACTAGTACTTGTCGATCAAAACGCCCCGGACGTAACAGCGCCGAGTCCAAACTTTCAGGGCGGTTAGTTGCAGCTAGAACAATCACCGTCGCACCGCCGACAGCAAAACCGTCCATCTCAGTCAGCAGCTGGTTGAGTGTCTGTTCTCGCTCATCGTTACCGCCGTATAAACCGCTGCTACGGGACTTGCCGATCGCATCTAACTCATCGATAAATATAATGCAGGGAGCCTGCTTCTTGGCCTGTTCAAACAGGTCGCGCACTCGCGCCGCACCCGCACCCACAAATAATTCCACAAACTCCGATCCTGAGATGCTGAAAAATGACACTCCTGCTTCCCCAGCCACTGCTTTGGCTAGCAGCGTCTTACCCGTACCAGGAGGCCCAACCAACAACACACCCTTGGGAATTCGCGCCCCAATTTGGGTAAAGCGGTCTGGAGTTTTTAAGAATTCGACAATCTCAACCAATTCAGTCTTAGCTTCTTCAACTCCGGCTACATCCTTAAAGGTGGTTTTGGCTGACTCACCCTCTACATAGACCTTAGCCTTGCTTTTGGTAATTGAGAGCGCACCTTGCGGGCCACCGAAGCCACCACGACCGATAAAAAACTGATAGATGGCAACAAATATTAGTGGCGGTACAACCCAGCTTAATAAAGTAGTGAACCAGCCGTTTTTAGGTGGTGGAGTTGCTGCGAAATCAATTCCTTTTGACTCCAGGAGTTTAGGCAAGTCTAGATCGAAAATCGGTGTGGTAGCAAACACCTGTCCGGGCTTTGCATCTTCGCCTTTGAGTTGGTATTGGATCTGGTTTTGACCTATGGAAACAGCAGCGACCTCCTCCTCTTGTACTTGGTGGATGAACAAGCTATAGGGAACTTGAGGAATCTGCGGGCCAAACAATCGCGGCAAAAACAAATTTGCTAGCAGGAACAAACTCGACACCAGTAACAAAATGTTGCTAATCTGACGAGAGCGAGGCGGGCGGGGCTGGTCTTTAATCGGCATGAGTATCAGTAATCCTTTAAGTTAAATCAGTTTTGTCAATCTGGAGAGCTTCAGTTCTGCAATTTCTATCCCTTTAATCCGACTTAAGTTAATTTTTATACCGTTTTCCACTAATCAAACACTCGCTCTAACTGTGACAACGTTACCAGTCCTTAATTGTCAAAGAATCATTAACAATTAGGTTTTGGTCTTTTTCACCTTGTTCACCTTGTTGATCGCAATTCAATCGGCAGGAATAGTTAACTTTGACTGCAAAAAGCTAATGAACTGATTTGGTCACGGAGAAAATTTCAGCATTTTTTCTAGCTGTGGCTAAATGTAACAAATATTGTTAAGTTTTGCATAGCAATTTCATAACTATTCAGTCTGTAGGCATAGTAAAACTTCGAGCCGAAACAAATGTAACTAATACAAGTAGTTATTTTTACCTTTAAAAAGCTGCAAGTTGAACCGATCAGTAGATGTTGATTCCAATTTCCTCAAAATCTTGACAAATTTATTTTATTTACATTAATTTACAAAACAGATCAAACCAGACATAAGGAAATTTCCATGAGCGATCGCAACTACACCGGGTAGTTAGAGCAAAGCTGGTATCAAGTGCCATCTGGCTTCAAATGCTCTACCTAAGAAACTTGTATATATTTCCATAAACCATTTTAAGCATTTGTAACAAGTTAATAAAATTATGCCAATCTTCTGTAGAGGTAAAAGACTAAATTAATAACTTATGGCAACTTTAGCAGTGCTTAAAAAAACCTAATCTTAATTTTCAGTCTCATTTTTGGATTGGATAAATATCTAGCAAAAACTAGGTAAAATTTGCAATTTTAGAGTAGGAAATATTTTAAATTCGTAGCTAAATTTGGTATTATTCACTTGTGCGTTATAGTACAAAGCGTTGGAATAAATAGCCTGTCCCTCTGGCTGTAGAAATTAACCCTGGATGGCTTGGTTTGTTTTCTAGGCTACCCCGCAGGCGTTTGAGTGTGCTTGAGCGTGGCCTAGCTTATGCCTGTACCCTTGACGGTAAGCTAGCGGCAGCATTGCAACTCCTCAAAGCGCAACGACCTAATAACTCTAGAGACAAAAAACAGTTTTTAAAGTGGTGGGAAGCGATCGCTCTTGCTTGGACTGAGGAATTACGATCTGTGACGATCTCGCATCGTAACATTGGTCATGATTGGCAGTTTAGTCATCAACAGCTTGAAGCACTGAAGCATTACTACAATGGCAATTGTTGGTTGGTAGATTGCCTGAATAGCACTTGCTATATGCCGAGTCAAGTCCGAGAAGAGATTGAGAGTAGTCTGTTACTGCCGATGCCAGAGATTCCGTACTAGCCAAACGTAGCTAACTAAAGTTGAGAGCGCGCCGTCTGCTTTAGAATTAGTCTGCTACCAAAGGTAGGGTTTATTTGTTAAGCCAGCAGCAGGCGGACAGTGCAACGATTACACTCATGCAGCGTCAGGTAAGTGTGAGATTGAGACAAATAACTGAGTTAGGTGCTGATACAACTACTATGAGAATCTAAGAAAAGGGTGCTGTCTTTCTTAACTAGGGGTTAGTCGTTAGTGGCTTGATAAATATTCAGGATTAATCTGAGAAACTTGATAAAGATATCGTGGAAATTTCAAAGTTGAATGAGACAAATTCAACCTTGTTAGACTAGTATCAATTGATGAGTCTTATGTTACTCAGCTAGAAGCGCAACTAGTTTATCCCCCTTCATCCGTTCATGGTTTTAGCAATCAGTCTGACATCGTTTCTGGTTTCGCCTTCTTTCTTAGGCGCTGTTTTAGCTTCCCTACCACTGGATAGCCTGTTTTCCACTCAGGGGATCATGGTGATGCTACTAGCAGCCTATGCGGGTGCTATGTGGATGTTCCTCACCAGCGCCCCGAAAGTACACACACTCATGGTGTCGGATCTAGAAGTTGCCCGACAGTTTTATGAAGGGCTGCTAAACTTGCCAGCAGCTGAAGTGCCTTTGCACTACTACTACAACTACGAGCAAACTCTAGGTACAGCAGGAATCGATCCGCTGTATATGACCCCAGGTTCGAGCTTCGCTAGCGCCAAATCATTGAATACTCCCGATGGTCTTTGGTATCAGTTGAAGAAAAACACTCAACTTCATGTGATTAGTGGCGCTAGCATAGGTAAGAAAAATCAGCAACGCCATGTTTCATTTGATCGCGACTGTCTAGAACAGGTTTTGATGCGAGTAGAATTACTTGGCTTGAAACACAAAATTCTCAGCCAAAAACCACTGAATTTTTTGGTTAAGAATTTAGAAGGTCAGATAATCGAGATGTCGGAAGTATCAAATTAAATGCAGCTTCTGATGAATGCAGCAATGCTAAAAAATTCATTATTCATTGCTTTCGGGTTTAAGCAGAGGAAAAGCGATCGCATCTCGAATACTGGCACAATCGCACAGCAGCATTATTAAACGGTCAATTCCAATTCCTAATCCACCTGTTGGCGGCATCCCATATTCTAATGCCGTCAAAAAGTCTTCATCGACTCCTTGCGCTTCCAAATCTCCAGCCGCCTTACGCGCTGCTTGTGCTTCCAGGCGCTGACGTTGATCCAGCGGATCGGTAAGTTCTGAAAAACTATTCGCTGTCTCCCTTCCGACAACAAATAACTCGAATCTTTCCACCAAACCCGATTTAGAACGATGAGGTTTAGCTAAAGGAGAGATTTCTACGGGAAAATCCAACACAAAAGTAGGCTGAATTAGAGTAGCTTCACAGGTTTGCTCAAATGCTTCATTCAGAACTTTTCCAATCGCATCACATTCATCCACACCCTCAATCCCAGCTTGCTTAGTAGCAGCTTTTGCCTCTTCCAGAGTGGAGAAATTAAAATCTAGCCCAGTCTTTTCCTGCACCAATTCGTGCATTGTCACTCTTCGCCAAGGTGGTGTCAAATCGATCGCTTCACCTTGGTAAGTAATTTTTAACGTGCCTAATACCTCTTGCGCTACGGTAGTAATAATATTCTCCGTCAGCGCCATCATGTCGTTGTAGTCAGCATAGGCTTGATAGATTTCAATCGTGGTAAATTCAGGATTATGACGGGTAGAGATTCCCTCATTGCGGAAAATTCTTCCCAGTTCAAACACCTTTTCAAATCCACCTACAATCAATCGCTTCAGATGCAGTTCTGTGGCAATCCGCAGGTATAATTCCATCTCCAAGGTGTTGTGATAAGTAATGAAGGGACGAGCATCTGCGCCCCCTGCTTCACTTTGGAGAACGGGAGTTTCAATTTCAATAAACCCAAGTTGTTCCAGATAGCGACGAATACCAGCTGTGATTTGGGCGCGGCGGCGGAAAGTTTGCCGAACTTGGGGGTTAACAATTAAATCGACATAGCGCTGGCGATACCGCTTGGCAACGTCAGTCAAACCATGCCACTTATCGGGTAAGGGTAGTAGTGATTTGGTGAGGATAGCATATTGACTGACGAAGACAGATAATTCACCCTTTTCAGTCCGCCTGATTGTCCCCTTAACGCCGATAATATCTCCTGCATCTGTCAGCTGCTTGAGATGATTGAAAGCATCTGGTAGCTGCTGTGCCATAGCAGCATCAATTCTTTTCTTATCTAAATAGAGCTGAATTGTACCAGTTTCATCTTGCAAGCCGAAAAAGGCAAGTTTACCAAACACGCGACGGGCGACAATGCGTCCCGCGATCGCAACTTCTAAATCAACTTCTTCTGCATTGGGCAAGTCGGCAAATTTTTCTTGTAATTCTGCCGCATGGTGAGTTATTTCCCAATGATAGGCATAGGGATTCATTCCCAATTGCCTCAGCTGTTCCACTTTCTCTAACCGCGTGGCACGGATTTCATCTTCGGACATGATTACTGATTCTTAAAGGGGACGTGCTTGGAATTAATCAAATGATGAGAATCTTGATTATATCGTTGCTATGAATGATGAATTATGAATGATGAATTTTTTAGCATTGCTGCATTCATCATTTCCCTACTGATTTTTTTTAATCCGATCAATCTCTTGTTGCAATTCCTCAATTTCACGCCGCAAAGCGTCCACTTGATTTGATGGTGATTTTGTCTCAACATCAACCGAACCTTGGGAAGCAGGCGATCGCTGATAATTCCCCTGGCGAATAGAGCGATATTCTGAGGAATTAGCCCACTCCTGCAAATAAGTCAAGCGCTCTACTGTAAATGGATGGGTGAGAAACACACCTTGGGAGAGATTATTGTAAAGGAAAAATTTATAAACCTGATTGAGACTATCCTGGTCAAGTTCTTGATATTTTTCTGATTGGCGAATAAACTCATCCAAATTGCATTCATGGCCGTAGCGCGTACTGCCACCAGCAAGTTTCATCATCGTATGCATGATGGGGTTGAGGTCATCGATCACTAACATTGCCGCGCGATCGGCTGATAATTCGGCTTTGCGTTGCCATTCATAGAAGGCGTAAATCAAACCACTGCTAAGCAGATTACCTAAACCAAACGTCATCTCGCCTATGTAAGTAGCAGTGGTAATCGCCCACATCGCCATCTGAATTAAAAGTGTGTGACCGCATTTAAGATGCCCTAACTCATGCGCCAAGACTGAGCGAATTTCTGCTTCATTGAGCAAATCCAACAGCCCAGTGTTTAACACCACATAGGGAAGCTCTTGTCCAAGCGCATAGGCGTTAACAAGCGGTGCTTGGGCAACAAACAAAGCTGGCTCAGGGGAAATATCCAAATCTCGAACGCATTCTCGAAAAATCTGGTAAATACTAGAGTATTGCCTGGGCCCTACCTGAATGCTATTGCCCGTCAAATAAACCATTTGCGGGCGCTCGTAGATAAATTTTACAAATTGGCGGGCAACAAGATCGAATCCAGGTAAACTACGTAAAGCTTGTTCAGCTTGTCGATCCAGAGGATGCCTGAAAGCTTCACTAGAAATTCCTGTATAGGTCGGCATGGCAGAAAAGGATGAAGGATGAAGTGTGAAGGATGTACAGACGCGATATATCGCGTCTGTACTGAGAACGCGAAAATGCGGTAGTTGGTACTTGGTTTGATAAAAAGCGAATTGCTTATTGACCATTGTCCATTACCCATTACCAATTACCGATTACTCTTAGCCTTAATCAAATAACAAAGGACAAAGAACAAATAACAAATACATAATAGGACTGGGGCCAGCAGTAAAACCTCTTGATGAGAATTTAAAGTGTGTGATTGAGGCAGAAGTACATTATTCATTACATAACTTCCTGCGATCGCAAGCAGAAGCTGCGTGGCCCCATCATTTAACGATGGCACGGCTGGTAGCAAGAGGCTTACGGTTAGGACGAAGTGCCTTAATTCAGGTAGGGGCAGGTTGTGGCGAAAGGGGACGATATCGCTTGAGTTATCTCGCCCCAGCCCTATTGTGGCCAAAACCAGTTGTCTTGGTAGCAACAGAACAAGTGCAGCAACGCCTACTGCGAGTCGATATTCCACCGCTTCAGCAGTGGCTGCAAACCAAAAAGGGAATTATCACGGGTGATCGCTTGCCCGATCCTAATTTCCAAGGGCTGCTACTGACTTGCCCCGCAGCTTGGTTAGCCGCCCAGTGGCAAAATATTGGCGACTTTCCCCCAGGCATTCCCACCCTGATTGATGGCGTGGACGATCTGGAAGACTGGACTCGGACTCAATTAACTGTAAGTATTCATCCCAGCGACTGGGATGATCTGATGTCAGCTTGTCCAGATCGAGCAGAAGCAATTCGGTCAGCGCGAGTACAACTAACAAAGGCAGTCTTTCAACATCCAGCTAATCCCTACGAGTGCTATCTGATTTCGCCTTCAGAACAAGAAATTCTCAATAGTCTACAACAAAGGTTAGAGGTACGAGGTACGCGGCACGAGGAAGAAGATCGCAGCTCACAGATCGCCTCCGATCTCTTACCTTACTCTCACTTACCACACGCTTGGAGTAAGTTTTGGCAGCGTTGGCAGATGAATAATCAACTGCGCTGGATGACTATAACTCGTTCCCAAGGTACGTTTTCTTTATATTGCGCTCCGGCTGAGGTGGCTTCAGCCCTTGCACCAATTTGGTCTAGGCAACCAGTGGTTTTAATTGGCAGTGCTTTAGATCGCGAAACTGAAGCACCAATCTACCGCCAGCAGTTAGGCTTGCCAGACTTAACTTGCTTGAAGTTTGCAGGCGATCGCCATACTGAACTGATTCAACTGTATTTACCAGATCGGTTTCCTTTACCCAACACGCCACAGTTTCAATCTGCTCTGATGCAGCAACTTCACTCGCTCATCAGCATCAAAGCAACAGTACCAGGACTGACAGTGGTGTTAATCGGGGATATGCCGCTGAAATCGCAAATTGGTGCGACGTTGGCGGCGGAGTTTGGTTCGCGGGTGCAGGTTGAGAAAATTTGTTTGGCTGAAAATAGTATTTTGGTTAGTGGCTGGGAATTTTGGCGACAGCATCAAGACAAATTACCAGCCCCAGCCCTAGTGGCGATCGCCACTTTGCCACTACCGTCGCTCGAAAATCCCTTGGTGGCAGGTCGCGTAGCTTACTATAAAAGCTTGGGAAAAGATTGGTTTCGTCTCTATCTGCTGCCAACTGCTTTAAACGAATTGCAACGAGCGATCGCTCCTGTAAGATATCGTCAAGGTGTGGTAGCTCTGTTGGATAGCCGCGTCATTCATCGTAGCTATGGCAAGCAAGTTTTAGCTGCTCTTAGTCCGCTTGCCAGAAGCAACTACCTCGACTCTAGCTTGTTTTCTCAATAAGAACGCTCTGAATTTTCCTTCGTGGCAATAGCTGAAAAACTGCTTTTGTCTAGGCTTGTTAAGGTAGCTAGCTACTCTACCAACAGTAACGCTATCATCAGCAAGGGGCGTTTGTTGGAATGGGTTTGACAAATTAGTTTTTGGGTATTCAGAATCCAGCTATTAAACCAGTTATCAGTTATCAGTTATCAGTTATCAGTAAACTGACTCCTGACTCCTGACTCCTGTTAAACCCGCCCTGACAGATTCCTATTCTTGCGTGGCAAAAAGGGCATTTGAGAAAAATATGGGCGAATCAAAGCGTCGTAAAGCTGCACTGGGAGAAAAATACGGTCAAGAAACCCAGATCTTTCCCTGGCTTCCCATCACTAAAAGGCAAGCACAGCAGGTGGTCGATTGGAGCAATCGCATTGCTAAAATCGGTATCGGCTTGCTGGTTGTTTCCTGGGTTACAGTCCGGTTCCTCGGCCCAGCCTTTGGTTGGTGGCAAGTAGTAAATTAGACTGAATTGGAATAATTCCTCAGATAGACGAATTATTCTACTTAGCAATAGACATTTAAAGGACAGCTAGGGTTGTAAAGCTTTCTCAAGCATCATCCCTAGGCTGTCCTTATCGTTTTGATAAATTATCTGGAATTTATGACTCAGACCTGTAGTTAAATATTGTATTCACTCTTGTGTCGGTTGCATTTTGCTGATGGCAGTTCTAGGAACATAACTATTACCAACTTATGTCAGGAATTTTTAGTAATGAAACTGACTGTTTTAATGCCCTGTTATCAGTAATAATCAACAAGCGTGGAGAATAAGGTAAAATTCTAAAGAAATTCTAAAGAAACGCAAAAGGTCTACAATTAGTGTGGTGTTTGGAGAAAAAAAGTGTTTCTGAGACTTGCAGAGCAACACAGACAATTTGTCCAGGAGCTGGTAATGAACCTCCAAGCCTTAGCTATTGTGCTAGAGCGGCGAGGCTACCCTGCTTCTTGTTATACGTGCGGTGGTCAAATGAGCAGTGGCTCATTTATGGTTAGTTTGGCAGAAAATCATCTGATTCGGTTTCTAGTGTCCGATTACGGTATTACTTGGACTGAAATGCGAGATGATCGCGAACTGATGAAGTTAGAAGGTGCTGAGGCAATTAGTCAGTTACAGGAACTTGCTAATTTAGTTAAAAACTCTGTTCCACCTTGTGAATCACCCAAGGTGGTGACAAAGCGAGTTTAAGACTTGGATAAGCAACAAAAAAGCGAGTTGGGAATCGATTGAAGTAAATCTTTACTTCCAGCCCAACTCGCTTGTTATTTTCAGCACTCAGTCAAGACCGAATGATTTGATTCAACGACGAGAACTATAGTTACTCGTCGGCTTCCATATCCATCTCCGAGTCATCATCACTGGCTGCGCTCACCGAGTTAGCCGAAACTACAGCACCCATTTCTAACTTCTCCCGTACCAGCCGCTGGATTTCCTGGGCCACTTCGGGATTATCTTCTAGGTATTTGATGGCGTTGTCTCGACCTTGAGAGATGTTATCGCCTTTATAGCTGTACCATGCCCCTTTACGAACAACGATGCCAGTTTCTTCTGCTAGGTCAACCACACAACCCAAAGTGGAAACACCTTTGCCAAAAATAATGTCAAATTCGGCAATGCGGAATGGTGGAGCGACTTTGTTTTTGGCAACTTTGACTTTGACGCGGTTGCCGAATTCTTCTGTACCTTTTTTCAAGGTTTGAATTCGGCGAATATCTAGTCGTACCGAAGCATAAAACTTCAGCGCATTTCCACCAGTTGTAGTTTCTGGACTACCGTAGGTGACACCGATTTTTTGACGCAACTGGTTGATGAAAATTACTGTACAGCCAGACTTGCCGATATTACCAGTAATCTTTCTTAAAGCTTGGCTCATTAGGCGAGCTTGAAGACCGACGTGGGCATCTCCCATCTCTCCTTCAATCTCAGCTCTGGGTACTAGTGCTGCTACCGAGTCAATAACTACAATATCAACAGCAGCAGAGCGAACTAGCTGATCGACAATTTCTAGAGCCGCTTCCCCAGTATCTGGTTGGGAAATTAGCAAGTTGTCAATATCTACGCCTAAAGCTGCCGCATAAGTAGGATCGAGGGCGTGTTCGGCATCAACATAAGCGGCAATTCCTCCAGCTTTTTGGACTTCGGCGACCGCGTGCAGCGCTACCGTTGTTTTACCGGAACTTTCCGGCCCATAAATCTCAATTACTCGCCCTTTGGGTAAACCGCCGCCCAAGGCTAAATCTAAGGTCAATGCCCCGCTAGGAATGGTTTCCACTCTCATGCGAGTGGCATCGCCCAGGCGCATGATCGCCCCTTTGCCAAAACTACGTTCAATTTGATTGAGTACTAAATTCAGGGCTTTTTGCTTACCAGCGGTATCAGTTGTATCAATAGCCATTAGCGCCTCTAGATTGGGAGGTTTAAAAACTTTTGCTCTGGAGTGTAAACTAGTGCAGATATACTATTTTAGCTAGAAAAAGCTAGCTAAGCATAGTGTTTAAGCTTGGTATACGACCGAGAGAAAACGAGCCGCGTTCACTATGGTAACTTAGGCGAACGCAGTCAAGTAAGAGGTGTGATGAGCAAGGAGCCAGTATAAAAAATTACGAATTGTGAATTTTAATTACGAATTATTTGATCGCCTTGTCTTGCCTATCGCCCCTACTTCATCAGTGTGTGTATGACTGATATTTCCTCATCTTTAGTACCTGATACAGCAATCTCCGTAGCTGGTTTAACGGCATATATCCAGGCACTGTTGGAGCAAGATGACCAGCTACGGCAAGTTTGGGTAACAGGAGAAGTATCCAGTACTAATCTTCATCGTAGTGGGTTGTTTTTTACACTTCAAGACTCAGAAGCAAAGGCAGCGATCGCCTGTGTAGTTTGGAATAGTCAGCTAGCAAAATTAGCACAAATGCCAACTTTAGGGGAACAGGCAATTGTTTTGGCTAGTATTCGCCTCTATCCCCAACGAGGACAATACCAGCTGACAGTTTGGCAGGTGTTGCCTGCAGGGGAAGGACTACAAGCACTACGAATTAAACAACTGCGCGATCGCTTGCAAGCAGAAGGATTATTCGATCCACAACGCAAGCGATCGCTCCCCGTCCATCCTCAAACGATTGCTGTCGTCACTTCACCTGCTGCTGCTGCTTGGGGCGATATTCAAAAGACACTTCGTAGACGTTATCCTGGCTTGCAGGTAGTGTTTTCTCCAGCTATTGTTCAGGGCGATGGCGCACCTGCTTCTATTGTGGCGGCAATTGAGCGGGTAGAGCGCGATGGACGTGCTGAGGTATTAATTTTATCGCGTGGTGGGGGTGCGATCGAGGAGCTAGCTTGCTTTAATGATGAACATATAGTGCGAGTAGTTGCTGATTGTTCTATTCCAGTAATTACAGGCATTGGTCATCAACGCGATGAGACTTTAACTGACTTAGTAGCTGATGCTTGCGTTCATACTCCTACTGCTGCGGCTGAATTAGTCGTGCCAGCGCTGAACGATCTTTATACCCAGCATCGGCAAAGGATTGCCACACTTGATGCAGTTACACATCAGCAACTAGAAACCGCTGAAGAGCGGTTACAAATACTACGTCATCGATGCCGGAATTTGCGCTTAGATCGACAAATTCAACAAGATATGCAGTCTTTGAAGTGGCAACAGCAGCGGCTAATCCAAGCCACAAGAGTGCGATCGCAGCAGGCTGGGCAACATTGTGAATTATTGCGGCAGAAGCTAGAAACTCTCGATCCGAAAGCTGTTTTAAAACGGGGTTATGCCGTAGTAAGACAGGAAAATGGTGCGATCGCTCGTTCGTCTACTGAATTAGCCCCAGGACAGAAAATATCCATCCAACTAAGCCAAGGTCAAGTTAAAGTTCAAGTAACAGAGATTGTAAATTTAAAGTAATAAGATTTGAACCGCCTTCGCTTCGCTAAGGCGATAGCCCGTTAGAGCGCCAAAATGAAGATATGAAAGAACCTACTAGTGTCTCCGGTTCAAATATAACTGCTAAGCCACTTCAGGAAGACTGGAACTATGAAAAAGCTGTGGCTGAAGTCGAAAAAATCATTGCTCGAATTGAAGCGGGTGAGTTGGAACTTGAGGAAGTTTTCGACTCTTTTGCAGTAGCTGTTGAATATCTGCGTCAGTGCGAAACTTTTTTGCAACAGCGACAGCAACAAGTAGATTTGATGATTGAAACTTTGAAAGACGAACCAGAATTTTAACAGATAAATTGGGAATAAATACTCATAAATTATTGTTATTCTACTGAGCTTGTAGGGTGGGCATTGCTCACCCTACTATTTTATTAAATGTGTAAGCATTGCCCTTATTATTCTCATAGCCAGCTTGTAGGGTGGGCATTGCCCATATTTTTGAATCAAATAAGTTAGGCAATACTGCCGCGTTTTCTTGCTTCTTTGTAGGAAATTCCAACATTCCTCAAACCAGCTTTAATCATTTGTTGTTCGAGTAGGGCAAAGAAACGAGCGCGATCGCCTCCCCTTACCACAGCCTGATTATGCGCTTCCGCCAGAGCAACTGGATAACCATATCCTTTTTGCACCTGGGCTAACATTAAACTGAGAGATTGATCTAGCAAAGTTGGATTTTCTGCTACCCAAGCTGGTACTTCAATCCGTGCTATTTCTGTGCCAACGTGGACGTAGCAAAAGTAAATCTCATGGGAATCATATAAATCGAGAATTCGGGCGGAACTTCGCCAAAGAGTACTACGTTGTCCGGGCTGTAGTTGAATTGTCCATAAGGCACTATCCCGTAATGGATCTAGCACCTGACAAGCTGTTTTTTCTAGCTGATTGGGACAATAGTTAACACAGTCCGGTACTTCATGGGGGCAGGCTTGCAAGCGCAAAAAATTTAAGGCTTCGCTACTACGAGAAGCACTCAAATAACCCATCAAGGGAATACCCAACTCCCGCAGTTCATCCCAAGCTGCAAGAATTGGGGGAAGAATTCGATCTCTTGCCTCTAGGGGTAACTGATCCAAAAACCAGTAAATTAAAGAACCATCCACCATCGCCAGCATAGGAACTGAAGAATTTTGGACTTTGGATTTTGGATTCTGGATTGAAATCGCTCCTTGTCCCCTTGTCCCCTTGTCCCCTTGTCCCCCCTGCACCCCTGCGACTGCACCTGCTAATTCTGCCAAAATAGTGGCTTCTGAGGCTGTACGGCGATGCCCCATCCATTCTTCAGTACGAATTCCCCACTGCCGCGAAACATATAAATCTTCCGGTCGATAAAATACCTCTGGCAAGCTATCTAATAGCGGTTGCCGATTTTGTCCATAATGTAAGACTACACGACCAATATTTAGTAAATAACAGTAGGCTATTTCATGGTGGTTAGGGGCAATTTGGGAACCATCTGTAGCAATGACAGTGTGAACCTTTGGCGGTACTGGTATATCAATACCTGCGTTGAGCGGTTCTACTGGTGTACCACTATTAAATAAAATGCGATCGCGCCATTGTTTTTGTCGCTGCACCAGTGTTTGCTGTTGCTCGTGCGCCGCCGCCATTAACTGTTGAGCCAAGTCTAAACGCTGGCGACTAGCAGCAACTTCCAAAGTCATATGCTGGCTGATGCCCTGCATTGCCTTCGCTATTTTCGTTAAATCAAGCATATAACGGCTCTCAGGATCTAGCTTGCGGTAGCGTAGGGATAGGCTTAACTCTTACTTATACTTCATACTTCATCCTAGCCTAGCAAGCGCGGGGGTAACGCTGCGCGTACGGCAAAGCAATGGGAACAGCAACGCGATCACGTTCATACTTTTCTCAAGTCCAAGCAGAAAAATCTTGTCCAAACTGGGAAAGTGACAGTAAATGAATTCGGGGGTTAAGAGCCGCAATTTCTCGCTCAGATGCCGTATTGTATCCCCAATCTGCTAAGAAGAGTCTCACAGCCTCAAGAGCGGCTTGTTGTTGCACTAACTGTAATGTTTTTAATCTGTCTTCCACAAACCACAGACTGGCTGCTCTCCCCGCCTTTACTCCAATTAACTCTTGAATAATTTGATATTTCGGTCGCTTTGACTCTTTCCCAAAAATAAACTTTTCTGGTAATTCCACCCCTTGTTGCTGCAACAGCTGACTAACGAATCTACCTTCCTTCGTTGTGATAATAACTGGCTGAACTGAACTATTGATCAGAGATTGTAATTTTTCCACCACCCCAGAATAAAACCGATGCAAACTCAGCCAGCCGTCTAAATCTGCAGAAATCCACTCATCCCGCACTCGATCTAACTTCTTGCCGATAGCTGCTGCTGTCAAATCTGCCTGTTGTAATAATTGGGTAGCGATCGCCACCCAATTATGCCAAATATCCGCCTCATCAACTCCCATCTGTAAAGCCCTAATTAAAACTGGCATTTCCCAACCAGTTTCAATCACCGGACGCAACTGATAAAATCTAGATGCTAAATCGTCTCGTGGTGTCGGATAAGACGGCGACCAAATTTCACAGTAGGTACGCCAAGCAGTTTCAAAATATTCAATCAACCCATCACAAACCACACCATCAAAGTCTAAAGCTAAAATCGCCGGAGTATTTGCACTCATCACTAGGCAAACTTAAAACTGCTGCTGCCAGCTTAACTGACTTAGCCACTCATAAACCACAAATTGCAGGCAGGATACTTACGCCACGAGAAAGACAGAGCTAATAAACTTCTCTTCCTCTTTCCTCTGCGCTCTCTGCGCCTCTGTGGTTCGTTAATAAAAAACTGGGGCGCTAGGATTCGAACCTAGGGAATGGCGGGACCAAAACCCGCTGCCTTACCACTTGGCTACGCCCCAATGAACTCAAGCTTAACCATAATAGCAGTTCCTCCCACCTATATGTCAAGCACTTTTTCAACTGATTTCGACAAAATAAAATCCGCCCTGAGAATTTCAGCGGCGGATTCAAGCTCATAAACCCTCGCTTCAGGCTGGATAAATCCGCAAACGACGATTAGGCTCATCGCCAAAACTATCTGACTTGAGCCGATAGTGTTCGACCAGCTCGTGCTGCATCTTTCGCACCTTAGCAGAGCGAGGTAGCAGCTCCACTGGCTGTCCTTTAGGAATGACAATTTGCTCTACAGCCAATCTAGCTTCTTCCAGGGCATCGAGTTCATCCTCACTACCACTATGGGCATAGAGGCTGAGTTCGCGCTCATCGGCAGAAGCTGGTTCATCCATGTCTAACAACCGTCTCAAAGTGCGGGTAATTTGAGGCATGGTGCTAGCTTTAATCATGTGGATGGGAACATGACGCGCTCTTGCCACTTGTCGCAGCTTCGACTGGTTTCTGACGTGCGATCGCAGCGCCAAAATTGCATCAGCACTATCAATATCCTTAGTCAATATGACTGGTAAGGAAAGCACCTGAATCACGTGTTCTAAGTGATGCCGACTCACACCATATGGATAAATGTGCAGGGGTAAATCTTCACCATTTGGCCCCGCCTGTGCTGACATATAACCAAAGCGATCGTGGGCTAAAGATTCATCTAGCAATCGCTCGAACTCTTGTTCCCTTGAACTCGGCGGCTGGTCTAGCATTGGTGAAAGTGGCAGCATCTTTCCAGTCGCCCGCCATCCACTTGACTCTATAGAAGGCTCAATACGAGAGGTAAGCGAGAGGCTGGGTTCTTCCTCTTGTCTCTTGCCTCGTACCTCATAGCCGCGTCCAGCGCCATCCGCACCTATACCTCTTACCCCGACTGGTGATTCCCGTGTAATTGTCACCTTACCGTTTTCATCAGTAGTTCTAACTTGCGTTAGCGGTTGCCGTCCCCGTAATAGAGTGTCTACTGTATCAGCTACGCTCTCATGGATCGTCCAACTTTGGCGTTGCTGCATTTCCACAGCAATTTCAAACGTGGGTGGTGCTTTGCGTTCCAAAACTGTTTTTTGACTGCGCCGCCGTCTGGCTTCATCATCTCCCAGGGTGACTGCTTGAATACCACCAACTAGATCGGATAGCGTCGGGTTTTTGATCAAGTTTTCCAACTGGTTGCCGTGCGCTGTACCTACTAGCTGTACGCCACGTTCCGCGATCGTTCTGGCTGCCATTGCTTCCAGTTCCGTCCCAATTTCATCAATGACAATGACTTCTGGCATATGGTTTTCCACTGCCTCAATCATCACTTGATGCTGTAGTTCCGGACGCGCGACTTGCATTCGTCGCGCCCGACCGATTGCAGGATGTGGAATATCGCCATCTCCAGCAATTTCGTTAGAGGTGTCGATAATAACTACACGCTTATTCAATTCATCTGCTAAAACTCTAGCGATTTCTCGCAGGGCAGTTGTTTTGCCTACACCAGGACGGCCCAACAGCAAAATTGACTGTCCAGTTTCAACTAAATCGCGGATCATGCCAATCGTGCCAAAAACTGCACGACCAACGCGACAAGTTAAGCCAATAACATCGTCTGTCCGATTCCTAATGGCGCTGATCCGGTGCAGGGTTTGAGCAATTCCTGCCCGGTTATCGCCACCAAAGTGCCCTACTCGCCCAATGGCATATTTAAGTTGCTCGTGGGAAACTCCAACCTCAGAAAGATACTCTGCTTGAAGTGGAAAACGGGCTTCGGGGCGACGACCTAAATCCATTACCACTTCAATCAAGCTATCTAAAGAAGGATGTTCCTCTAGAACTTGTTTAATATCTAGTGGCAAAACATCTAATAATTTTTGCAGATCGTCTGTTTTTGTCATGCTTGCCAAAGTTACTTATTTAACGATAGCGAGAAGGTTAGCTAGAGCGCTGTGAATAGCTGCTACTATGATTTAAGTTGTGAAACGAGGGAATGGGCAAGCGCTACAGCCTGCCAGAGTAATTCCGGTTTTTCCTCCAAGCGGACAGTCGATGTTTCATTGGCTCGTACCTCCATTTGCTCTAACTGATTCAAAATCGGTGCCAGCAGGACACGGGCATAGCTACCATACGCCACACCAGCAATATGGGATTTTGGATTTTGTCGCCACTCGCTCAGCGGGGTCTCCCCAAGTGGAGGAAGTGGCGTGACTTTAGATTTTGGATTATTAGATCGCTCTTGCAATCCAAGATCTAAAATCGGCAATCTAAAATCTCTAAGCAAACCCATCGCTTGCAATTTCGGCACAGTGTAACTATTCGTGCCACCTGCTAATTGCACGTATCCTGGTAAGCCAGCTGCCAAAACTTTTTGCCCTAATTTCACTGCGGCTAAAGTTGTACCATCACCAATATCACCACTCATCGGTCTGCCGTCGGTTTGCCAGATTAGAGGACAAGGGAGGGGAGAAATTAGGTGATAAAGGCTCCACAGGTATTCGATGAAGCCATCCCCATCTGGACAGCTGATTGCTACTAGTTTTAGTTGCTCAATTCTTGGGGCGATCGCTTGCCACAATCGTTTAAACTCAGATAATCTCCCTACTTGAGTGTGAATTTCAACTGCATCTACTCCACTTGAAAGCACTAAAGGCGCGATCGCACTCGGTGTTGATACGTAGGAACGAGTATAAATTAATTGAGTGGGACAGATTGGCAAACACCGACCGCAGCCATAGCAACTTTCAGACACCACTCCAGAAAAGTCATCCTCCGGGCGATAGAAAACAATTGCCTGTGCCGGACAAATTTTTTCACACGGTCGATGACAGTCTGTGGGACAGTCAGTTTGATTAAATTCTGCTTTGCGAAAATGTGGATCTTCTCCATCATTTAAACTCACCATTAACCAAGGCAGTTTTCTTTCACTGCCAAAACCTCGCTGTACCGCTTCATTCATCAGCTCGCTGGCAACTCTTAGCGCTGATTGTGCTGACGCAACTACAGATGGATCGGCTGCCACATCAATACAGTCAGCGCCAGCTAGCGTGTAAGCTAAAGTTAAGTTTCTAACCGCAGGTAGGTGTTGAAAGCTGGCTCCGCAGATCAACTTGAACCAGTGACTTTCTTCGAGGGAGTGCAAAGCGTAGTATAAATCAGTCACACTTCTATGCTAATGTGCAACTGATAAAAATAAAGTAAGTTGTGGATTAAATTTTCTAATGTTTAACTGATAAACTTGCGGGCGATCGCAAGTCTACTTAGTTAAACAGCCTGGTAACTGGGTGAGAGAGTTTCTTTCAAAGGTACATAGCGGAAATAGCGCTCGCCTCCTCTTTCCACTACTACTTTCACTCGTGGTTCTGAAACAGGTAAATTTGCCAAAAACTCAACTTCCTGATTAGACAGGATATGCCCATCAATAATCCACAGCACTAGCCCCTTTGACTTTGGCGGCAGATGCTCCAATTGGGAATTTATGATCGGCGGCAGATAATAAACATAACCCACTGCTGCGCCCTGACCGACATCTTTTTTACCAAGGTGAGGCGGGCGAACTCCATGAATTCCGGTTAAGTATGCCGATAAATCCCCTAGTCCCCTAGCTGAGATATTTAAGGTGGCATAGCCAGCAGCGCGGAGTCGGCGGCGATAGCGACCTTCAAATCCTCCTTCCAGCGGCACATAGGCACCTAAAGCGCCCGATTTTTCCAGGTCACGAATCAGTCTACCGCCAGTAGTAATCAGTGCCATAGTCTTTTTTAGTATTTTTTCCTAGCTCACTTTCTATCTTAAAATGAGCCGCACATTCTCTAACCACAACTGCACGTCGTAAAAATCTATTAATATTCTCCCTTTGAAAGATGATAAAGGTCATATAAAAGGGAAAATCAGTCAAATATTCTCATATTCTGTCTTTACAAGGTTATAAAGCCATATGGCTTGGGAAAACTAAAGTATAAACTCGTTTTCCCAAGTTACCTTGAATAATCTATGACCGCAAATCTATTTAATCCCAGCTTCTATCGCGCTGCCAATTCTGATCTAAGCAGCTTTAGCGATGCTCAAGCATTGTCACACTTTCAAACTTATGGTTTAGATGAAGGAGTGCCTTCTCACCGTTTGTCGCTCTTAACTTTTACCGATCAAGTAACTCAGATTTAGCAGTTTGGGCTTCAGCAACCGTCAATTATTTGACCATTTGCAAGCTTATGGCGTAGCTGAGGGGCGGAACTTCTCACCCTTGGTCGATCTCAACTTCTACCGGAGTGTCAACACTGACCTAGCTAGCTTTAATAACGAGCAAGCATTCGCACACATACAAACTTATGGTGCGGCTGAGGGGCGGCGCTTCTCACCATTTGTCGATCTCAACTTCTATCGCAGTGCTAATAGCGGCCTGTCCGCTATGGACGATCCCAAAGCGTTACAGCACCTAGTACTTTACGGATTGGATGAGGAACGCTCCTTTTCTCAGTTTTTCAACCTGAATTACTACAAAGCTAACAACCCCGATTTAGTAGCAGCTAAACTTGACGGTAGCCAATTATTGGAACACTTTGAAAACTAGAGTTTAAACGAAGGACGCTCGTTTTGTGTTGCCTTTGATGTTGACTACTACCGGAATACCAATTCCGACTTGCACTGAGCAGGTTTTAACAACAAACAGCTGTTGGAACACTTTGAAGAGTATGGTTTGAGTGAGAGACTTAAATGATAGCCATTTTTCAATCCCAGCTACTACCCTGCTAATAACACCGATTTAGTAGCATCTAGCTTAGACAACGTGCAGCCATATAAAAATTTTCAGCTCTATGGGTAGCAAGAAAGACGAGTGGGTTCACCACTTGGACAGCAAGAAGAACGAGTGTATTCAGCACTGAAGTATAAGCTTGATTTAATCCTAGTGCGGATTCTGACGGCCGTGAAACCAATGGTGTAGCAGTTGATGATGCTGGCAATATCTACATCACAGGATCTACTTTTAACTTCTTAGATGAAAATTCTACTAGCGATAGTAACGTTTGGGTTGCTAAGTATAACAACAGCGGCAATCAGTTGTGGATGCAACAGCTAGCAACTAGGGATTACGAGGGAGCTTCTGGTATAGCAGTTGATAGCACAGGCAATGTTTATATTACGGGCTACACTCAAGGTTCTTTAGCTGGAACTAATACTGAAGATGATGCTTAGCTAGCTAAGTACGACAGCAGTGGCACTCAGTTATGGATACAGCAGCTGGGGACTGAGAATAACGACCGAGCCAAAGGTGTAGCAGTTGATAGCGCAGACAATGTGTATATTACCGGATCTACAGAAGGCTCCTTGGGCGGAATTAATCCAGCCGGAGACGATGTTGAATCAGATGATGCTTGGTTAGCCAAGTATGACAGCAATGGCGATCAATTGTGGCTGCAACAATTGGGGATTAAGGATGATGACGAAGCCAATGGTGTAGCAGTTGATAGTGCAGGCAATATTTATATAACAGGCTACACTGATGGTTTCCCAGATGAAAGCGATCGCCGAATGGCTAGTGCTGTTTTAGCTCAGTACAATAGCGATGGCAAGTTGATCCAAATAGCATTGAAGGACAATCTTGGGGATGGGGATTACGTAGAATCCTCTGGTATTGCGGTTGATCGCGCTGGTAATGTCTACACTACTGTAGACACATACAATTTTGATTTTATGACTGATGTTAGTAACAGTGATTCCTTGTTAAGAATTTACAGCTATAGCTAATTGAGAATGCCGCATCACTATCTGTTCATTTGGGAATATTGATGCGGCTTTTATTTGTTTTGGTTTTTATTTATGAGGCGATCGCGCCTCTTCCCCTCATTTTGCTACTATCTCAACAGGCAATCCTTGGCTAGAAACCGAGTAATATTTCCCCTTCGTTATCATTTCATGCCTTTAGCAGATCGCCTGCAACGCCAGCTTAAGCCAGCGATCACCAAAAAAATTTGTCTGGCAATTGCCAAATGTAAGTTTATAATTTAAACTGTTAGATCGTGACCAAAAGAAGAAAGTTTAGCTCTTTCATTATCCTTTGTCGCTTGTTAAAACCCTAGGGGTACAATGAGTATTTACTCAGGAAAACAAGCTTGAGAGTGATTGTAAGAGTTTGGCTACACTTTATCGCCTCTTAGGGGCAATTTGCGTGTGAGGCACATCAGCTTGCCTTGAAGAGTGGATCTCTGAGTAAATTCTTGAATCATGTTCAGGAACACTTAGGCAAGTAAAACGCGAACAGCTTAGCCTTGAAGATTTATTTCTGAAGCTAAGTGTTGCGATCGTGGATACTGAGTGGAGCGCCACTTAAGTCCCATTCAAGCCAGATAGTGCCAGAGCAATTTCTCTAGCCATTGGCAATTGCTTCGCAACAAATCGGAACGGGTTGAGTTGAATATTGATTTGGTTCCCAAATTAACAAAAAGCTCGTTTCTCCAGCCTTGAATTTCTCTGATCAAGCGAAGTATTTTACTTCCTACATCAGAAAAGGGCTGGTTAGATGTTGTGGGGTATAGAGTAAGAAGCGGATTTCCAACAGGTGTAATCCGGTTCCGATGCAATCAGTCATAAAGGAGAAACTAGTTATTGTGTCTGTAGGTATTCTCGGCACCAAACTGGGTATGACCCAAGTGTTTGACGAAGCAGGAAAAGCCATTCCTGTAACAGTTGTTCAAGCGGGTCCATGTACTATTACCCAGATTAAAACGAAACAAACTGACGGTTACACTGCCATCCAAGTTGGGTTTGGGGACGTGAAACCCAAAGCACTTAACAAGCCGAAATTGGGTCATTTGGCAAAATCCTCAGCACCCGCCCTGCGTCACTTGTATGAGTACACGCTCGAAAACACAGGTGAATATACGTTAGGTCAGCAAATTAAGGCAGATATTTTTACTTCTGGACAAATTGTAGATGTAAGCGGTACTAGTATCGGTCGCGGTTTTGCCGGAAATCAAAAGCGGAATAATTTTGGTCGCGGGCCGATGTCTCATGGTTCTAAAAACCACCGCTTACCTGGTTCCATAGGACCTGGTACGACTCCTGGGCGCGTTTATCCAGGTAAGCGGATGGCGGGTCGTTTAGGTGGAAAGCGAGTAACAATTCGCAAGCTGACCGTAGTGCGGGTAGATCCTGAACGTAACCTGTTGCTAATTAAAGGAGCAGTTCCTGGTAAGCCAGGTGCCTTATTAAGTATTGTGCCTACTAACAGAGTTGGTTAGTCATGAGTCATGAGTCATTACAAATGACAAATGGCAAAGGACAAATGACAAAGGACAAATAAAGATGGTTGAGTGTGTAGTAAAAAACTGGCAAGGAGAAGAAGTCGGGCAAGCGACGCTCGATTTAAAAGTTGCCAAACAGGAAAGTGCGGCTCATATTGTTCACAGGGCATTAGTA
>DATNQH010000237.1:0-48368 GCA_036704105.1 Leptolyngbyaceae cyanobacterium
CGTACTGAATTTCTTAGTTAACTTGTTGGCAGGACTGGTTGCATACACTTACCAAGAGAAAAAACCATCGCTGGATATTGCTTCAAAAGAACTAGCTGCCCTGCCTGTTGCCGTTTTTTAGTTCATCGAACTCACGTTAAAACTATTCAAGCTCCCTCAGATCCCCGTTTCCTCGCTAATGGCTACCAGAAGTTTGCTGTGGCTGAACTGGGGCTTCTTGCTGGGCGGTAAATTCAATTGCTTTTGGAATGCTTCCAAGAGCAATCTGACCTTTTAAGTTTTTTCCTTCTAGTTGGCTTTGAATAGCGATCGCTTCAGCAACACGATTGTTACAAACATTTGTAGGAAGTGTACCTGCTAAATTTAACTGTTGAGGAGTTAGTTTACCGTTGAGAAAAGGTCGCTTTTCACCGGATTTGGCTTGCTGGATATCAATGTCGGCTGGTAGTAAAGATCCATTTAGGTAAATACCCGATTGTTGAATATCTAAGACTAAATTCGACTTTTGCGGACAGTTAGGTAAATTTTGGGCGAGGTTAAGGCGATAGCGCCCTTCAATCGGTGCTGGAGCTTTGAGATTTTTTTCGCCGTAGGCTGTTACAACGTTAAATAAAATTAAAACCGAACCGATCGCTATTCCATAAAAAGCTAGAGACTTGAAATTGAAATGATTTTTCATGCCTCTACTCCAGAATTAGTTGAATCAATAGAAGTATCGCTATTCGTTTGCGGCAATATGGAAGAGAGGTGAGTAGTAACTTGACTGTAACGGCGGGCAATTAGCAAAGAAGATTGGCAGCGATTGGCTAATTCGTCTGTGTAGCGTCCTAAAGTTTGACGCTCAATTCCCCAGGCGCGACTAGTACCTACAATAGTGAGGTCAACTGTTGCTGATGCTTCTACCACAGCTTTAATTGGTTCTAGTGCTTCTATAGTTTTTATGTCGATGCGATCACGCACCCTCTGGGGCAATTGTTGCAGCATTGAACTAAACTCATTGCTCAATTCATTATGTACCTGCCCAACTTGTGCCACCCGCAAAACTGTTAGCCCAGCAAGATCGAGATTAACTAGTAGTCTTAAGGCGATCGCCAAGGCTAAATCGTCATGGATATTGCCAGCATAAGGCACTAGTAACTTTTCTAGAGCGTAGCGTCCCCGGTCGATAAACACCGCTACATCTACTGGCGCGGTACTCAAAATTTGCCCGACTCGCCCACCCAAGCGATTGCTACTAAAAGCTGGACGATGCCATCCCACTAGAATTAAACTAGCCCGATCAAGAACAGCAATTTCTGCTGTCGCCCTTGCCACATTACGACTTGCACGGACAATAGGACTTACCTGAGAGCGGAATTCTGGTGGTTCTATAGTTTGAATTAATGTCTCTAGCTGTTGGCGACGATTTTGGATTAAGCGATCTGCCTCATCTGGAGTACTAGTAAAAGCATAGTCTTCTTGGAGTTCAATTAGACTCAAGGGGTGAACAACAGCAGCTTGTTGTTGATTACCTGCAATTGCTGCTGCCAATTGCAGCAATTCTTTTTGAGTGTCTGGATTCGCTACTGGTACTAAAATTCGATAAGTGCCGACAGTAGGTTCTAAATTTACCTCGTCTTGTGGTTCCGGCTCTACTACATCCAACTTGATCAGCCGTTTCGGATAAGTCCACTCTAGCAACGGCGAAGTCATGAAAGTTGTCACCAGTGCCATAATCACTAGCATCGTAAACATCAGGGGTGAGATTACACCCAGATTTAAACCGATGTTAAGCACAATTAACTCAGTCAAACCCCTGGTATTCATCAACCATCCCAAGGCTGATGCTTCCCGTTTATCAATTCCACTTACTCGCGCTGCAACATAAGTACCGAAATACTTACCGATGATCGCCACTGCCAAAACAATGGCACACAATCCCCATAGTTCCGGACTGTTGAGTAAGCCGATTTGCGTTCGCAAGCCGCTAAAGGCAAAAAAGACTGGTAGCAGAAAGATCAAAACAAAGTCTTCGGTTTTCTCCGCTATCTCTCGCACTAAATCGGCATCTTTAGGCATGACTGCGCCTACCAGGAATGCCCCAAAAATCAAGTGAATGCCAATTACCTCAGTGATTAGGGCAGAAATCACTACGGCCATATAAATCCCCGCTAAGAGTAACTGGTTCAGCCGTCCAGTCCGGCGGTAGTAAGCGGCAACTCTTTTGAAAAACCAGCGTCCAGCCGTTACCATTAAGGCAATATAGACAAGAGCTGCCATAGTTGTGGGAACAGCTTTGATAAAGCTACCTTCCTTTGCAACAGCGATCGCTACTGCCAACACGCACCAGGCTGTCACATCATCCACCGCCGCACAAGTCAGCGCTAGCGTACCTAAGCGCGTCCTCTGCAAGTTGTTCTCAGTAATGATCCTTGCCAGGACTGGAAAGGCAGTAATTGACATCGCCGCGCCTAAAAACAGGGCAAAGGCAGTAAATGAGACACTAGCATTAGAAACTAGGGGATACAGCAGAAGGGCTAGCAGGGTTCCCAGAGAAAAAGGAACTAAAATACTAACGTGGGATGTAAGAATCGCTACTTCCAACTGACCGCTAAGATATTTCGGATTTAGCTCCAGCCCAATCAGAAACATGAAAAAGATCAGTCCGATCTGAGACAGCACGTTTAGGAAAGGAATTGTTTCCGCCGGGAACAGACTAGCTGCTAGATTGGGAGCAATTAAACCAAACAGCGATGGGCCCAGCATAATTCCAGCCACAATCTCGCCAATTACCAATGGCTGCTTTATCCTTCGACATAGCAAGCCCATCAGCCGGGATAGTCCAATGACTATTAGCACTTGAATCAGAACGCGAATGACTATATCCATAATTTCTCCTTAAGTGCCAGATGTTTTTTAAATAGTCTGGATATTACCTCCTAGCTGTCAAACTCTGCCAGAATTGGCAATGATAAATGACCGATTACCTGTTTGATGCTAATTTGTCAGCAATGCGGGTAGTCTCTGGCAATCGATATTTAGGTGTGCAGCGCATCACATAATCGATCGCAGTTGTTAGACTTACTCGATGCCCGCTGGAGACATACAAAGGTTTTGTGCCAGTGCGTGTTCTTAGCACTACCCCAATTGTTTCACCCCTATTTACCAAAGGTTGCCAGCTGCCTCGCTCCTCTGGTACTTCTTGATACTTGCCGATCAGTAACGACTTTGCCACACCTATTGTTGGTATATCCGCAATTAGCCCCAAATGGCAAGCTATCCCGAACCGTCGCGGATGGGCTATCCCTTGACCATCACATAAGATTAAGTCTGGCACTGTGCTAATTTTTTCAAGGGCATCTATGACAGCAGGAAGTTCTCGAAAAGAGAGAAATCCAGGTATATAGGGAAAAGAAGTGGGACGATGAGCGATCGCGGTTTCCTGCAATTGCAAGTCTGGAAAACTCAGCACTGCCACTGCGGCACGGCTAATTGTACCGTCCTCCTCAAAACCCATGTCTACCCCAGCTACATACTTTACTGGTGACTCAAAAGAGTCGGTGGTAACGATCTCTGTTCTTAGCTGTTCTTGGATGGCGATCGCTTCTTCAATTGTCAGCGCCCAATTATGCCTTTGATTAACCTTCATACAATTATCATTGGTTTATTTTGTAGCCGGGCATTGCCGGGCTACTGCTTACTTTTATTGGAACTTCATCTAACTATTATTGGAACGAAACTACAAGGTGAGCATTGCCGGGCTATGTTCAAAAAACAGTAAGCTCGGTTAGTAGTAATTTAGAATATTAACTATTTAATGCTAATTTATCTAATATTTGTTTAATACTATCATCAGATAAGTTGGCTAAATGTAGCAGTTTTTCTACATTTTTAAAATCACGTTCTATTGACTGACAATAGGTAGGATCGTAGTGACATATTAATAAATTTTTTACAAACTCTTCCCATTGCTCTGAATCAATGAACTGATACCATTGATTTAATTTATGTTTGCCAATCCGCGATTTAATTAGCTCAAGCTTGGCTTTTAAAAAAACGGGATTATTAACTAAATATGGGTATTCTTGTAAGAGAAAATTAACTCTATTGGCAATCGGCAGTTGAATTTCTACACAACTTGCTTGTTTCATCTTTTGCCATAAAGACAAAGGCAAATGTACTCGCCCTATTTTATTACTTTCTGACTCTAGCCAAACTATCTTATTGACATCAAACTGTTGCAACTGTTGCAGCAATAGAGATTCAAAATATTTTTGAGAAGGTTGGGGAGTAGGTTTCTCTTCCCATTCTTCACCCAGTAAAGAACCGCGATGGTTAGCTAGTGCTTCTAAGTCGAGTACTTGAGCGCCACGCTGCTGTAGTTGTCGTAAAATATGAGTTTTACCGCTTCCAGTTAAACCACACAATACTTTATAGGTAAATTTGGTTGGCAGATCTTCCAATTGTTTGCGAACATAAGCCCGATACGTTTTATATCCTCCTTCGAGAACTGTCACTCGCCAACCAATTTGTGTTAACACCGTAGCCATGCTATTAGAACGTTGTCCTCCTCGCCAGCAGTAAACTAAGGGGTGATAATCTTTGTCTTTATTGGCAAAGTGTGTAGTCAGATGCTCGGAGATATTTTTGGCTACCAGCGCCGCGCCTTTTTTTCGGGCGGTAAATGGATTGATTTGTTTGTATATAGTTCCTACATCAGCCCGTTCAGCGTCATCCAAAACTGGTAAGTTAATTGCACCAGGAATGCGATCTTCAGAAAATTCGCTGTTGGAACGAACATCAATAATTTCGCTGTAGGTTTCAGCCCAAGGTTGTTGAGTATATATCGGAAAAGGTGGCATTGCGATCGCTCTTTCTCTTTCTCAATTTTGACATTTAGATGAGCCACATTGTTGGGGGCTGGGAATTTAGCAATTTTTTAGAGGTTGACAAATCTAAGCAAATACTGAAGCGATCGCCTGAAAAATTCTATTCAATGTTACTACTACTTTTAAAAAGGGAATTCTGAGAATAGAAATTTACTTTCTCAAGTTTTGTCTATGACACAGACGAATCTTATCGAACTTGCCAAACAGGGAGATGCAAAGGCGATCGCGGATATAATCACCTACCTGATGCAATCACAAGGAGTTACTGCAAAAGCTGCTCTTAAAGAGGGTGTTTTAGAACTGATAGTTGAAGCGAGTCAAGTTCCCGATCAACAACAATCAGTTGCACAAATTTATAATATTATACATCAAATACAACTAATTTTCTTGAAAAAAATACGCATCTATGGTAAAAGAGCAGGCACTCTCTCTCTCTGTTGGTATGAAGAGATTGAACCATTCAAAGCAAGTTCTCAGTTAGTAAAGCCAATTATTGAAAGTCTAGATATAGATCCAGCTTCTAGCTGGGAGAAAGCTCTTGAAGCAGTAATTGAGTCTATTATTGGCGCTGATTTCAATCGAGATGCGATCGCGCAATTTGTAGATAAACTCCGGTGGGACAATTCGGGAATTAGCCATGAGGAGATTTACCATAAAATAGTAAATCAAAAATCTATGCAAAGCGGTTTATTTGGTGCAGTAACAGGTGTTGGTGGTTTAGCTACTTTACCTTTGGCTATACCAACTAATATATATACTTCTTGGAAAATCCAAGCTGCTACTATCCGCGCTGTTGCGTATGTATACGGTTATCCTCCTAGCAAGACGGACACTTGTTTAGTGTTATTTGGAGCAGTTGATTCCAAGATGCAAGCCTTAAAACAAATAGGTATTGAAGCAGCAAAAGTTGCTACTAAAAAGGCAGTTGACCAATATATGACAAAGGAAATTATGAAGTCTGTATTTAAGCTATCACTTAAAGAAGCTGCAACAAAGATGGCCCAAAAAGCATTAGCGACTAAAATGATTCCACTTGTTGCCGCGCCTATCGGCTTTGGCTTTGACTGGATGACAACACAAGCTGTAGGGAAGTTAGCAATTAAGTATTACAGTGGCACTTAATAGCAATTTAATTACATTGTCCTAAAATCTAGGCTGAAAAAAGAAATGCGACCGCTTCCTCAATTTTTGATTTTTTATTGAAAAAGGCGTTCGGAATTAAGTTAGAAATACAAGAGTGATCGCTTATCCAAATCTCAACAAATTTTTGTTATAGGTCAGTCATTATCTTAAACCTATTCAAGATTCACTTATAGCTCTATCCTGCTGCTTTGCTGAACTACCAGCTAGCTCCCATGACCGTCCTTGGCAATGGACGTAACCATCCTTAACAGTTATACCTGCAAGTTTTCGTCCTAACATTAAAGCTTCTTTCCGTTCCTCATCTGTTAGATAGTCATCTCCATGCCGACCACTTGGACAACGACGAGGATCTCCTCCTGCCTCTAAGTAGCGTTGCCGCCCTAGTGCTAAAATTTCAGCTAGTCTTGCATCTTGCTGTTTTTGGAGTTTAGCCATTTCTTTCATTTTTCTGACATCCCTTCCTCTGAGACAATATCACCGTTTTGTAGTAGGTACGATCTGGGTAACACAGTGCTAGGAGTGATTAATATCCAAAAACCTTCCTCTTCATCATAAAGTCTGAATAAAAGTAAATCTAAGGTTTCTAGAGCATTAAGAATTAGGTATTGTTCTTCTGTTGGTTCCACTCTGTATATTAGTCTGTAAATCAAATCCTAAAAATTCTACTCAGTTAAGTAGAGACAGGTTAGCAAGAAGTGCAATCACCTCTTCAATTTCCGATCCTACTCTCGCTAGAGGCAAATATTTTTCTTAAACGCTAAAAGAAAATCATTGCCTTCAAATTCCTCCAACTTCAAAGGATCTGCTCATGAGTGAAAAAAAGACGCGGCGTAATTTTCTGGTGACTAGCGTTGCAGTAGCTGGCGGGATTGTGGGAAGTGCAGCATTACAACAGAATGGAACTAACAGCGCTCAACCATCAGCACAGAATGCAGATAAAACAGCTACACCAAGCAGCGGGGATGGCAGAGCAATAAAATTTAGTTCGGGAAAGATGCCAGAACGAGTGCTGGGGAGTACTGGAGTTACAGTACCAATTTTTGGTTTGGGAGGCGCTGGACAAACGCCGCTTTCGGACGAATCAGCAGAAAAAAATGCCCTAGCAATGATTCAAAGAGCGTATGAACTTGGCATTCGCTATTTTGATACAGCTGCAAGTTATGGCCCAAGTGAAGATTATTTAGGTAAGGTGCTGCCAAGTTATCGAGCTAAAATATTTCTCGCCAGTAAGACAGATAAAAGAGATCGAGATGGAGCGTGGCGAGAATTAGAGCGATCGCTCAAACGTCTGAATACAGATTATCTCGATCTGTGGCAAATGCATCATGTCTCTTTTTCAGCGGAACTAGACACGCTTTTTGGTAAAAATGGTGCAATTAGAGCCATAGAAGAAGCAAAACAGCAAAAAATTATCCGTTTTGCTGGTATCACAGGTCATCATGATGCAAAAATTATCGCTGAAGGTTTGCGCCGCTATCTTTTCCACGCCACATTAATTCCAATCAATGCAGCAGACAAGCACCACCCACAACCTTTCATTCCAGCAGTGCTACCAGTAGCAAGAGAGCGAAATGTCGGTGTGATTGCGATGAAAGTACCAGCTTATGGTCGCTTGTTCAAACCAGGCGGACTAGATGGAATGCATCAGGCATTGGGCTATGCTATGTCTCAAGCTGGAGTTCATTGTAGCGTGGTGGCAGCTGAAAATATTCCCCAGTTGGAAGACAATGTTAAAGTAGCTCAGGCTTTCCAAACACTTTCAACACAGGAAATGAAGGCGATCGAGCAACGCACTGCTGCTATTTGGGAGGATAATACCTTCTTTCGCGCTTGGACGTAACTTGAAAATTATGAATGATGAATGATGAATGATGAATTAGCTTTTACATTTGGGCATTCATAATTCAGCATTTATCATTTGTAAAATTTCTTGAGCAGCGCGATCGCTCACTCCAACTTCCCCCAAACAAGAGCGCAGTTGTTGATAATCTGCTAATGTTTGCTGACGACGTTGAGAGTTAAGTAATAATTCTAGTGCTGCTTGAGTGATATTTTCTGGTGTGGCTTGCTCTTGTAATAACTCAGGTACGATTTGCTTATTCGCCACTAAATTAGGCGGCGAAATGAAGGTAATGGAAAACTTGAGTATATTCTTGGCAAGCCATTCTGTCACCCGGCTAACGCGGTAGAGGACGACTTGTGGCACGTTTAACAGGGCAATTTCCAAATTCACAGTGCCAGATTTGGTAATTGCTAGATCGGCGGCTGCGATCACTTCTAGAGTCTGACCTGATAATACAGTTGCTCGTAGTCCGTAATCCTGAATTGCTTGTTCTATCGGTTGCCGATATATTTCTAGGGATAAAGGAATTAAAAAGTTTACCCCGGGTAATTTTGCTTGAATAGCTTGCGCTGCTGCAAAAATTGCTGGAAGTAAGTATTTCAATTCTTGCCGACGCGAGGCGGGGATGAGAGCTACACTTAATTCTTCAGCAGCAATTCCTAATTTCGCCCTTGCTTGCTCGCGGCTAGGAGCATTTTGTACTCGATCCACCAGGGGATGACCAACCCAGCTTACCCGCGCTCCTTGCGCTTGGAAATAACGCGCTTCTTCGGGAAAGATTGCCAATATCTGAGTTGTCATGCCTACAAGCCGCGCTATATCGCGCTGATTAGACCACCAAACCCACATTTGTGGCGATATGTAATATACAATTGGCAATTGTGGCATCTGCCTGTGGATATAGTTACCCAAAGGCAGATTTGCTCCAGCATAGTCAATTAGTACTACTAAATCGGGCGGGTGTTGCTGGAGATATTGCTTTGCTTGACGTTGAATTTTGAGAGTTGGTAAGACAAATGGTAAAGCTTCCCAAGGCCCGACCGAACCAATGCCGATCGTATTCCCCAAGAGGGTAGCACCTGCACGAGCCATGCGATCGCCCCCCAGCGCCATAATTTCCAACTCCAACCCGGCAGCAGTAGCTTGTCGCTGCAATGCTTCAACTAATAGCGCTCCTTGCAGATCGCCAGAAACCTCACCAGTGCTAATAAATATTCGTGCCATTTTTGGGGAGCTATGGGTGTGGGGGATGGGGGATGGGGGATGGGGCGAGTGGCGAGTGGTGAGTGGTGAGTGGTGAGTGGTGAGTGGTGAGGGGCGAGAGGTTAGAGGTCAGAGGCGAGTTCTTCTCATCTTCCCCTTGTCTCCTTGTCCCCTTGTCCCCTTGTCCCCTTGTCCCCTTGTCCCTCAGCCTCCCCGGATCTGTTTTATTCCTCACTATGGAGACGGCGACTTCCTGGGATGCAGCCGCGTCGATCTTTCATTTGGGACATTTGCAGGAATCGGAGTAGGTGCTGGGTGTGTTCGTTATCTGCGGTAAGTTCCAGTTGTTCTAGAGCTTGAGTGAAAGTTAATTCGGAGCGGTAGAGCATTCGGAAAGCTTTTTTGAGCGATCGCAAAATCTGTCCGTCTTGGAGATCGCCAATTCCGGCTCGTTTTAGTCCTACCAAATTGAGATTTCGCACTCGTGCCGGATTGCCTTCTACCAGCATATATGGCGGTACATCTCGATTGATGCGGCTCATGCCACCCACCATTGCCATCCTACCAATATGGACAAATTGATGGACACCCAAAACCCCGCTAATTGTTGCGCGTGATTCAATGTGGATGTGACCAGCCAAAGCTACCCCATTCGAGATCGTCACCGAGTCGGCGATCGCACAGTTATGACCCACATGAACGTAAGCCATTAGCAGGTTGTTGTTGCCAATCACAGTCGCTGTACCCTCACCAGTGGCGCGGTTAATCGTCGCATACTCCCGAATGCGGTTATTGTCGCCAATTCTAACCCAGCTAGTTTCTCCAGCGTACTTGAGGTCTTGCGGTTCTAATCCTATGGCGGCTCCGGGAAAGATTTGATTTCGTGCCCCAATTTCGGTTGGGCCTTCTAATACCACATGAGCGCCCACGACAGTTTCAGCACCAATTTTCACTTTCTCTCCGATCGCTGCATAGGCACCGACCTGAACTGTTGGATGCAGTTCCGCCCTAGGATGGATAACAGCAGTTGGATGAATTAGTGTTTTCAAGGATGCATCTCCAGCAATTTTAGATTTTAGATTTTAGATTTTGGATTCAATCTAAAATCCAAAATCCGCTCATCCAAAATCGCTTACTCCACAAGGGAAAATAACAGTTCGCCTTCAGCTGCTAGTTGACCGTCAACTTCAGCACGACCCTGCATTTTACCGAAACGACGGCGCTTAACCCGCAACAGTTCCACTGTCATCACTAGTTGATCGCCTGGGATGACTTGACGGCGGAAGCGAACGTTATCCATTCCTGCGAACACGAACAGAGTGCCATCCATTTCTTGCATTTGGGTTAGCACGACACCGCCGACTTGTGCCATCGCTTCTACGATTAGCACACCTGGCATAATGGGTCTAGTGGGAAAATGCCCCTGAAAATGAGGTTCATTAACAGTAACATTTTTGATGCCCACTGCTCGCTTTCCTGGCACATAGTCAATAATTCGGTCTACCAAGGCGAAGGGATAGCGATGAGGCAAAAGTTTATAAATTTCTTCAACCGTGAAAATAGTTTTGGCTGGCGTGGAAGCAATGGCTTGGTGATCGCTATGTTGCTCAGCATCATCGACGGCGGGAGAATCGGGTGAATTAACTTCGGTCAAGGTTGACATGGGTAAATTTCTCAAATGAAGGCTTTCAAGCTGAATGCTGAATGCTGAATTATGAATGATGAATGAAAAAATACTTCATAATTCATAATTCATACTTAATCTTTTGCTTTAACTGATGGGCAAGTTGAACGTGCAGGCTATGACTGGCTTTGTAGGCAATGAAATGAGCTGTGGGAATAGTTCCCACTAAGCTCAAATCTCCCACTAAATCTAAAATTTTATGACGTGCTGGTTCATTTGCAAATCTTAAAGGTGGATTTATCCATCCATTAGCATCGCAAACTAATGCATTCTCTAGAGTTCCACCTTTAATTAAACCTTTCTGCCGTAACGATTCAACTTGGTTTGCTAAACCAAAAGTTCGAGCTGGGGCAATTTCCTCGTTAAAGCTAGAAGCGGATACAACATCTGCTTGAAAAATTTGAAATGGTGTCCAACTGTGCCATTGATTGCCAATTGCTGGTTGATCGAAATCAATTCCATAGGTGAAGCGAATTTCTGGGGCGGGTATGGCGGCGACAAATGCGTCACCTTGATATATCCAGACTGGCTGCTCAAGTTTTGGTGTTACTCGTGGCGCTGACTGAGATACTAATCCCACAGAGGCGATCGCTTCTGTCCATAATTTAGCTGAGCCATCCAGAAGCGGTACTTCTGTTCCATTGATTTCAATTTGAGCATTATCTACGCCACTACCCGCTAGGGCTGCCAATAAATGCTCGACTGTGCGGACAGATGCCGCACCAAGCTTTAGCTCAGTTGAAAGCACAGTCTGACTAACCGCCTCAACTTTAGCTGGAATAATTGGCTGTTCTGGCAAATCTACCCGCACAAAGAAGCGTCCAGATCCTGCTGCTGCTGGTAGCAACCGCACGCAAGTACTTATCCCGCTGTGCAACCCCACACCCGATAAGCTAATTTCATCTGCTAAGGTATGCTGCAAAGAGGGGCTGGGGGAGCAAGTAGCTTGCCCCACATCCCCCCGTTGTAGTAACTGGCGTGCTGGGGGCTGGGGGCTGGGGAGAGCAAAGAGAGAGGGGTTAGAGGCGGTGGGTGGCTGGGGACTAGGGGTAGAGCCGTTATCTTGCTGCTGCCCTCTATTTGTTGCGCTCTCATCTGCACTCTTGATTTTTTTGCTACTCACATCTCACCTCTCCATTCTGTTATCTTCACAAGCCCCTAACCTAAGCGCCCCTAGTCCCTAGAATTTTTCTCCAATTCCAAACTGTAAGCGACCTTCACCATCATCGCTGAATGCGTAATCAAGCCGCAGTGGCCCCAAGGGAGAATTGACACGGACACCTACGCCATAGCCAATACCAGTACCAGGCTTGCCCAGCAGTTGGGCAGGTCTGCCAGGTACATTTTCAGCAGTTCCTAGATCGGAGCCAAAATCAAAAAATACAGCACCGCCGACAATCGAAAAAACAGGGAAGCGATACTCAGCTGTTGCTTGCACGAAACTACGACCACTGCCTAATTCTCCTTCACCATAGCCGCGTACAGAGTTACTACCACCCAAGGAAAAAGCTTCGTAAGGAGGTAAATCACCGAGTATTGTTCCGGCTTGTAAGTTGAACGCGAGGGCTTGGGGGCCTTTACTGAAGTTAATCCAGCTGACTGGGATGTATTGGCTGTAGTTAGCCCGCAGTCGATTTAAGAGAATGCTGCCAGAACCAACGGGCACTGACTGCTCAGTACTAAGGCGGAGAAAGGAACCGCTGGTAGGTGTTAATTGGTTATTGCGGCGATCGCGCTGCGCTCCTAGCTGCAATGTGAGTAAATCGTCTGAACTCTCCCCTGAGAATGTCAGCGGAATTTCTCTGCCATTGATTCGCCCTATCGGTTCATTGTTGCCATCAGCATCACGAATGGTGATGTGTTGATACTGCAAGCCAGCTGAAGCCGTCCATTCTGCTGGTATAAACGGATTACGGGAGAGGGGACGGGTAAATTGAACACCACCGCCTAAGCGCAAAACGCGAGGGCGATCGTCATCGCCTACCTCAATTCTGTCGTCGTCGTCTTCGCCTTCAAAAATCAACGAAATTGAGCGGCGGCTGAACCCATTCACTGTGTAGGAAGTCCGATAAGGATCTCCAGCAATCCAAGGATCGGTAAAGCGGACATCAAACAGCACGTCCTTCCGTTCCGTCCCTACCTGTAACTCTGCTCCCAACTTTTGGTTATTGCCGCCCAAATTTTGCTCTTGATAGCTTAAAGCTCCAAACAGTCCACTGGCAGAACTAATTCCTCCGCTTAATCCCACACTACCAGTCCGGCGTTCGTCAACATTTACCACTACAACTACTTTGCGCGGGTCTTGGCCGGGGTTGAGCGAGACGTTCACGTCTTCAAACAAGCCCAGACCATATACTCGCTGGAGGTCTTGTTGCACGACGTTGCGGTTGAAAATTTTCCCCGATCCCGTTTCCAGTTCCCGTCTAATGATGAAATCCCGCGTCCGTCCTTTGACTGGTTTGCCTTCATCGTCGTTAGGCTGTCCTTCTCGGACAAAACGGACTTGAGTGTCTTCTACTACTCCTTCTGCTACTTGTAAGGTGACTGTTCCATCTGGCGCGACTTGCGGTGCTTCAACTACCTGCGCTAAGACATAACCATTTTTTTGATACCAAGCGTTTAACTGTTTGATGCCTTCCTGAAGGCTGCGCAAATTTAGGATAGTGCCATACTGCGGTCGGAAAATGTCTTCTACTACTTTGGGTGGTAGAACGGAAGCAACATTTGTGCCTGCATTAGCTTGTACTTGTACCTGCCGTAGCACTGGGTTAGGTTCTACAAGAAATGAAACCCTTACACCCAAGGCTGTATCTTCCGGCACGGCGCGGACATTAGAGAAAAAGCCTGTGCCAAAGACAGCGTTGATATCTTGCTGCAATTGCGATCGCGTTGTTGTCCGCCCCGCTTGAGTGCTAATTGCGCGGTAAACTTCGTTTTGCAGTTCTGGTGATAGTTCCCCTGTTTCACTCCTGACCGCAACTTCTGCTACCAGTACCCGCGCTTCTGCCGCTTCTGGTGTCGTACTTGGTGGAGTTTCTTGCTGTCCTGGTGTTGTAGGAGTAGTTGGTGGAGTTTCTTGCTGTCCTGGTGTTGTAGGAGTAGTTGGTGGAGTTCCTGGTGCAGGCGTTGACGGTGGAATTGGTTGGTTGGGTTGGTTCGGGAAAGCACCCGGAACAGGTTGTCCTGAAGGTTCGATGGGAACTTGAATTCGGTTTGGTGTTCCTTGTTGTGGAAGTGATTCGGTTCCTGGTGCAGGAAACACTGGTACTGTCGGCGTTGTTTGAGGTGACGACGGCGGCGTTTGCGGCGTTCTTTGCGGGGCTGATTGATTTGGTTGAACTTGTTGTTGTTGCGGCCTATTGCCATTTGGGGAGGGCGTATTTGGCGATTGTTCCTCCGGCGTGGCTTGAGTTAATAGTAACGAAGTTTGATCGCTCTTCTTTGGCGCTAATGTCAACAATCGAGCCGATTTAGTTGTAGCTGTTTCGACAGGTTTCTGTCTTACCTTGAGCGCCTGAATTAATGCTTTGCGATCAAAAGAAGGGGAAATGGGGAGATAGGAGGATGAGGGGCGGATTGATAAAGTTTCCCCTTGTCTCCTTGTCTCCTTGTCTCCTTGTCCCCCTGTTAAAGTTTGTTTAGCAGTAGATAGATTAGGCGGGGCGGCATACGTTGCAGGCATCTGCGTTAGTATTACTTGTCGAAAGCTAGCAATCGCTGCTAGTGCCACCCAAACAGGAGATAAGCGCATTTTGTTCAACCTATTTAGCACGTCCACACACCAAATGAATTTGTCCTTTGTCCTTTGTCCTAGCCTGCGGCAAGCCGCTTGCGCGTCTATGTTATTTGTTCTGTGTTCAAAACCAAGACTTTCAACTAATAACTCAAGGGCAAATGACGAATGACTAATGACCAATGACTAATAACTTTAATTAGATACTTGAGCTAGAACTCTTTGTAAAACTTCTTGGTAAGCGGTTTCTACATTTCCCAAGTCGCGGCGGAAGCGGTCTTTATCCAATACCCGGCTGTTAGGGTCGGTATCAAATGAGTTCCACAACCGACAAGTATCTGGGCTAATTTCATCTGCTAAGCGCAACTGTCCTTTTGTATCCAAGCCAAACTCTAGCTTGAAGTCTACTAGGGTAATGCCGCAGCGAGTGAAAAATTCCGATAGATGTTGATTGATTTGTAATGCTAATTGCTGTGTTTGATTAATTTGTTCTGGAGTAGCTAATTCCAGTAATAATATGCGATCGCGTGTCAATAGAGGATCTCCGAGTGCATCATTTTTGTAATAAAAATCTACTAGCGGTTGTTTCAAAACGGTACCAAGTGCTAATCCTGTTTGTTGACAGAGACTACCAGCTGCAATGTTCCTGACAACCACTTCCAAGGGTAGAATTTGCACTCGCATCACCCGCATAGAATTCGGACTCACACTCGCAATGAAGTGAGTCGGAATACCTAGATTTTCCAAATACTGAAATAAAGCTTGTGAGATGGTACAGTTAATTTCACCCTTACCAGCAATGCTGCCGCGCTTTTGAGCATTAAAGGCGGTTGCATCATCTTTGAAATGTGCCAGTAAAATTTCTGGCTCATCCGTAGTGTAAATAATTTTTGCTTTGCCTTCGTATAGCAATGATTGGGCAGACATTTCAGGAGTATTATCGAGCAGGTATCAAGCCTAGGTTAGCAGGCTTAATCATTTTATCTACTATTGGACTACCTATTTTAGATTTAGATTTGAAATTTTAGATTGAAGAATTGGGGTTTATCGGTTCATGCCGCGACAACGCGAATCAGAATTAATCTGCTCGTCTTTAATCCAAAAACATCGATCCATACGTTCATGGCGGTAGGCGATCAAAGCATTGAATTAACACTCTCCTAAACGTTTGGAGAGTAATATTGAGAACAACTTTAAGATGCGCGATCGCGCTTTGTAGTTGATATTACACTCTTAAAGCATCCTTAGTAAGGTGTAGCCAGGAAATTAGTTCATGACTATAACTTGAATTGAGCTAATGAAGTTCTGGTTTTTTTTGTAAGTAACCATGTTACCCAATCGTCAAATGTGGATCTTGAATCACATACAATCGAGTAAATTCTCCAATAGTCGCCCCACCATTGGGGCTAATTTGTTAAGATTATTCCTTTTCTTAACTCTTTTCTTTCCCTTGGCGCAAATGCCTTCTGTGGCAAGAGCGCGAGCGAATCCTAATTTATCTGACTCAGCACCACCAAATAAATCTCTCAATTCTGCTTGCGTTCAAACCTCGTCCAACCACTCTGAACTTACCAGCCTTGCCGATCGCTTATTACAGGCTGCTAGTTGGACGGGAGAACCTACCAAGTTTGTAGAGATGTTAAGCCAAAAATTGGGGCCGCAACTAGCCGCTTATTTCAGTCCCAGCCCTTTTCCAGACATCAATCAAAGGGCAAAATTGGCAAGAGTCCCCGTGATTATGTATCACGATATTCTACCGAAAAAACAGGTGTTTTTTGATGTCACGCCGTCTGAGTTTGAACAACATCTCCAACTAATTCAAAAACAAGGTTTAACTCCAATCAGTTATGACGAGTTAGTAATCCATCTCCGCACGGGATTACCGCTACCAGAAAAGCCGATTATGTTAACTTTTGATGACGGCTATGGCGGTCATTATGAATATGTTTATCCACTACTGAAGAAATATGGTTATCCAGCTGTTTTTTCCATTTATACATCAAAGGTAGGAGTCAATTCTGGTAGGACTCACGTTAATTGGGAACAACTGCAAGAAATGGCAGCCGATCCGCTAGTAACGATCGCTTCCCACAGTGTTACCCACCCAGATGACTTAAGAAAATTGTCTGATGAAAAACTGCAAGCGGAGGTGTTCGAGTCCAAACGAATTTTAGAAACTAAATTGGGGATTCCAATCCGCTACTTTACTTACCCTGCTGGGAAATACGACGAACGAGTGGCAGAGTTAACTAAAAAGGCAGGTTATCAGGCGGCGTTGACAATGGATGATAACAACGAGCGCTTTGCTGGAGAATCAAAAGACTTGTTGGCAATTGATCGCTTTGGGCAGTCAAATATTGCGCGAGCGATCGCAAACCCTGATCAAGGAATCCTGGCTCAAGCCTGGGGTGGTGCAAAATTGCCAGCTTGGGGGGGAGGATTAGATTTTTCCTCTAAAGTGGTTGTGAATAAAACCACCATAGATGACACTTATCTGGTATTAATTTCTGGTGGTAAACCAATCACCATCCATGCCAAAAGCCGTTACCAAGTTCCAGAAATTTTAGCTGGCACACAGGCAGTAGCAGGTGTAGATGGGGGTTTTTTCTCGCTGAAATTCTTAGATTCTAATGTAATGATCGGCCCAGTTTTGAGTCAGGTTAATAATACCTTCATTCCTGGCTACCGAGGCGAAAACCCTAAACTCAACGGTCGTCCCCTAGTACTCATTAATTCCCAAGCAGTGAAGTTTATTCCCTTCGATGCCGAAAAGCACAACACTTTAGAGGGAATACAAGCCGAAATGCCAGATGTGACGGATGCATTTGTAGCCTCGGCTTGGCTAGTCAAAGACAATCAACCCCAACCAACCGAGTCTTTTGGCAAATTGTTTGGTTTTGATGCGAAACGCCGTCGAGCTTTCTGGGGGATTAACCAAGCAGGCCAGCCCACAATTGGCGTGGCTCCAAAAAATGTTGATTCTGTAACACTAGGTGCGGTGCTGGCTAAGGCTGGGCTACGAGAAGCGATCATGCTTGACTCTGGTGATAGCGCCTCACTTGCCTATAAAGGTGAATTATTAGTAACTTATACTCCTCGCCCCGTACCTCATGTTGTTGCTCTCGTGCCACCAGAATCAGACAATAATGCTAACTGTTTGATGGTAAAACGCTGATTGAAATGATGAATTATGAATGATGAATTATGAATTGAGCATTGGGAAAGGGGATACAGAGTTGCTTTTTCTCAAATCAGGGAGCAGTTGAGTCTATATCAATCGCTGCTAAAAGTGGAAGAGTTGATGGTAAGTGCGATCGCTTCTTTAATTGCTGCAAAAAGCTTATTAACCAAAATTCCTGTAGAGACGCAATATACTGCGTCTCTACATCCTTGTGACCAGAACAATCCGCAATTTTCTTGAACGCAATTCTTAAAAAGCTAAGTAATTGAAAAAGAATTCATTTAGGTTTCACTGCGTAGCCTTTAAGACGTGTAAAAGCACATAAAAGCGTAGCAAAATTACAATTCGCAATTGTAAAACCGTTGTTTCTGGATTTTTGGTTATAACTAGAGATCCTAGACCGCTGGCTGTTAATTGCGAATTGCGAATTGCGAATTGCGAACTGCTGTTGACGTATTTTAGATTTCAGACTACGCCCCATCCTGGGGGTGGTAGTGCTACTTGATCTTCTGGTTTTGATTGCGAAACTCTTTGCATACTAGCTGAGAGCCAGATAAATAGCTCCTTAAAGTTTAGCCCTCTTAGCTTCAAAGGACTACGCACGACAATTTGACTTAAGCGTGTCATATTTGCCGCTTCTACACCGACTGCAAAGAAAGCAACACGCTTACTGGCTTCATCATCTCTGATTCGCTGGGTTGCTTGCTCTACTATACTATCCGGCTCTCCCTGCGGCTCTCCATCGGTAATCAAAAATACCCAAGGGCGATAGTAGTTGATTCCATTATTACGATACTCTCCTTTACGAGCTTCAATCATTTCCAGCCCTTGGAGAATTGCCCCACCCATATGAGTCAAACCTTGAGCTGACAGTGTTGGTGGCTCGAACTGATCGGCTGTAACAAAGTCTTGAACAACCTTGACATCACTGCCAAAAGTGACGATCGCCACTTCGACTCGCTTACGAGCCAGGTTGTCTTGGTTTAATTGCTCTTTGAAGGCGCGTAAACCTTCATTCAAGGCTTCCATCGCTTCACCTTGCATTGAGCCAGAAGCGTCTAACAGCAGCACGCACGGGCAGCGTGGCTCTGGATTTTCTGCAAATTCAACAGCATCTTCAAGTTTCAAAAGATCGGGCATAATTTGGCGAAAATATAAACGACAACAGTAAGTAGTAAGATTATTAGTTTATGAAACACGCGATCGCGTGCATTTGCTATTGTGCCACCCCAGCATCAGTTGTCAACTCATTTCTGTATTCATGGCAGTTAAAACAGCTTGCTGGCTGGCTTGTTTATAGACAGTATCTAAATATTGTTTCACCACCTCCGCACTCGTTTCCGAAGAGGTTGAATTATTTTTGGCGGTTGGTTCTGCATCTAACTCAGCTACGGGAATCGCTCCTAGAACATCTAAAACTGTATCACTGTTAGGCGACGGCGTAATTACAACTAGCGTCGGATCGAGGGCTTCGTTGTATTGCCAGAAAAAGTCAGTGGTAAGTGGCGACGAAGGAGTGGCGACGAAGGAGTGGGTAGGGGTCTTGGCTTGTGTGCCCGTACTGGTGAGTGGCGAGTGGTGAGTGAATTCTCCCTCAGCTTTCTGAGATCCGCTGGCGCGAAATTCTCTTAAGTCAGCAATAATTTCTTCTCTAGTGCGTCCGCGTAGCTGAAATAGGACAAATGGGTCTTCACTAAAGCGATCGCCCAGTTGATAATAAATTGCTCCTATATGTTTGCAAGGATTGGCTTTGTCGGGGCAAGAACATTTACTGCGCACTTCCGACAGTGTAAACGGAAACAACGACAGGCCATTTGCCGTAAATACTTGTTCGATATTCTGCGGCATTTCCCCTGCTAGCAACTTCGCCGCCCAAATTGCCTGTTGAGACATAGTTTCGATCGCATAGCCCCACTGCTCGTCGCTAAATGGCTCCAACGATAAGGAAACTTTATAAGGTTCTGGTTCCGTGCCTTGCACTTGTGCCAATACCTTAGAACCTTCAAATTTGATGCTGAGGATATTTCCCTGTCGCGCATAGTTACGCGCTCTTTCTAAACGCTTTTTGAAGCGATAGGAATCTAATAGTTCCAGCCATCTTTGCGACCACCATTCGCGGCTTGCTTGAAAGTTAGAATCAGTCACTCTTGTTTACCCTGAATTAGTTTATACATCTTCAAATTATTATTTCGTTCTTAGCAGTAATGAGGCGATATCCTGATGTAGCGCGATCAGGGTGCTAATTATATCTTAATGGTTATTCCTTTACCCTTTCAACAATTAAATGAAACAGCAATTACAAGAAAATTAACTACTAGAAGTTCTAGAAATGGCAATAATTGCTGAACAAAAAGCTAGAGAAACAAGCCAACTAGCTACAGCAATAGCTTTGAAGTGGAAACAGCGGCTAGAAAATAGACAAGTAGCGAAGGATAAGCAAGGGGCTTAAGTCAGCGTGAAGAGTGGCGATCGCGTTATCGTATAGGTGGGCATTGCCCACCCTGCAGTAATCATTCCTCGTCTTCGTCAATTACAGCATTACGTTCCAATACTAATAATTGCCGCAAAGAATCTGTATCCATTTCGGTGAGCCAATTTTCTCCTGCACCAACTACTTGCTCGGCTAGTGCTTTTTTGCTTTCAATCATTTCATGAATTTTTTCTTCTAATGTTCCTGTACAAACAAATTTATGCACTTGAACATTGCGAGTTTGTCCAATCCGAAATACTCGATCTGTTGCTTGATTTTCAACTGCTGGATTCCACCAACGGTCAAAGTGAAACACATGATTTGCTCGTGTTAAATTCAATCCTGTACCACCAGCTTTGAGAGAAAGAATCATAATTGGTGGTCCTTGCGGATCGTGTTGAAAACGATCTATCATTGCCTCTCTTTGTTGTTTAGATGTACTGCCATAGAGGAAAAATATTTCTCGTCCCAATTGTTTTTCTAAGTGAGGTTTGAGCAATTTACCCCATTCGGCAAATTGGGTGAAAATCAAAGCGCGATCGCCTTCTGATATAGCTTCTTCCAGCATCTCATCTAAGCGGATCAATTTACCCGAATGCCCAGGTTCTTTCAAATTAGTTTCTTTGAAAAATTGTCCGGGATGATTGCAAATTTGTTTTAGCTTCACTAGCAAAGCCAAAATCATTCCTCGCCGTTGTATTCCATCAGCAGATTCAATTTCAGCTAAAGATTCTTCAACTACTTTTTCATACAGTTTCGCCTGTGGGGCAGAAAGCCCGCAAAATACCGTCATTTCCTGTTTTTCAGGTAAGTCTTGAATGATCGTGCGATCTGTTTTCAAACGACGTAAAATGAATGGTTGAACGAGCGATCGCAACGTCTTCAAAGATGCTGCATCTCCGTATTTCTCAATTGGAATCCCAAACCGCCGCTGAAAAAATGGGCGAGGCCCCAAATACCCCGGATTGAGAAAATCTAAAATTGACCACAATTCTTGCAATCTGTTTTCTACAGGAGTTCCAGTTAATGCGATCCTAAATTCTGGTTCTAATTGGCGCACCGCTTGTGATTGTTTCGCTTCTGAATTCTTAATATTTTGGGCTTCATCTAATACCACTCCCCGCCAAGAAACGCTCTGAAGTGTCTTGATATCGCGGTGGATTAGTGCATAACTTGTAATTACTAAATCCTTGCCTGCAACTGCCTGCTCAAACGCTTTTCCTTTAGGTCTTTTATCACCGTGATATAACAAAACTTTTAGCGGTGAAGCAAATTTTTTCACTTCCCGTTCCCAGTTACCCAACACAGAAGTAGGACAAACTAAAAGTGTCGGTTTTTCTAGTGCATTCTGTTCTTTTAGATGTAGGAGAAAGGCGATAAACTGGATCGTTTTTCCTAATCCCATATCGTCCGCCAGACAAGCCCCTAAGCCCCAACGCTCCAAAAAGCTAAGCCAACCTGCGCCTCGTTCTTGATAGGGGCGCAGTTCGCCTTGAAAACCAGCAGGCTTAGGTAGGGGTGCGATCGCTTGATTATCGCCCAGCATTGCCATCAATTCTTGCAACGCTCCCGATGCTTCAAAGCTAACTACAGGTAACTTCTCGATCGCCTGGGTGTCGCCAGTACTTAACCTCAAAGCATCTTCCAAGGTAAAATTCAGCTTGTCTTTGCGCGCGGCAAAGAAATTTTGTGCTGTCTTGATATCTTGGGCGCGCAATTCCACCCACTCACCATTAATCTCGACTAGGGGGCTATTTAGTTTCACCAAGCGGTCAAATTCTTGTTTTGATAAAGTTTGTCCGCCAATTGCCAATTCCCACTTAAAATTCAACAGACTTTGCAATCCCAGGCGCTCGTTTTTCTTTGTTGGAGTAGTGGCGCTGATTTTTAAACCTAAGCGATTTGCCCAACCTTCCCGGTTTGCCAAACTTTCTGGTAAAATCACCCCCAAACCATTATCTTCAAACCGCCAACCCACTGACTTGATAAATTCATACGCCTGCATGGGATTAAGGCTAAAAGATGCGGGAAATGCCTGCTCTAAGCTGGATGAAATCGAGGGATAGATTCTCGAAGCTAACCCTAAACCCCGAAGTAAAGTTTCTTGTGGCTGTTCAATCGTGCGATTTTGATAAACAAAGCTTTCAACGGGATGTTGCCAAATCGTTGCTGCATCTACCAAATACTCTGGATCGTTAGCTGCTTGGAGAAAATAATCCAAAGTCCAATCACTTCTACCTTCAGCTGGAGGAGACAACCGAAAGCAAGCGCGAAACAGACTTCTTCCTTCTAATTGATATTGCACTGGTGCAATCCAAGCTTTGATGATCGCCTCCAATCGTTCTATCTGAGGAGGTTCTGCTTTAACTGTGCCAGTGCTGTTTGACAATGCTTGCAACCATTCGTGTAGCGGCGACGGCACATTTGGTAATGAATTGTTACTAGCCGATCGCATTTGTGCATCTATCGTAGTGTTGAGAAACTCCAGCAATAATTCTTGCGGTTGCGGCGGCAAATCTACTGATGGGTAAGTTACAAGTGTCTCGCGCTTATCTCCTGACTCCTGACTCCTGACTCCTGATTTCTGCTCATAAAAGCGACAAGCATCAGGCATCTGTTGGGCGAATTTTTCTAGCCGCGAAGAATCTACAGCACTGTCTAAGAGCGATCGCCATTTAGCAACAACTGCATCACTTTCTCGCTGCAATGTTGGTAGGAACTTACAGCGGCTGAGTAAATCCAAACTCCAACGAGCTAACTGCGACCAAAAACGTAAATCTCCTCCAATTGAGGCATTTTCTGTATTATTTGACCCCAGCGGTAATGAAGTGAGAAATTTAATCGCTTCTAGGGGTTCTAGACAAAATCCCTCAACTCGCCAAGGTTGCAAAAAGTAAGATGAAGTCGCATCACTGGCTGCGTTTTCCAAAGGTAATGTGGCAGAATGTACAGGATACATTGATGCTCCTGCCTCATTACTTTCAGGTATATATGTGGGTAAGGTAATAACTTGAGAATAAGTTGGTAGACTGGATTTAGTATTATTTGTAGCTTTACGGGTACGTCCAGCCGGAACTGAAACTTCCTGATTCAAAATTAATGATTTAGCAATTTGCAAGTTGGATGAGCGCAACCATTCCCCTAATTCATCCGGCTTCATTGCCAAGGGATGATCTGCCACATCAGATCCAGCCGCAAACTCATAATTTATTGTCAAAGAGCGCCAAGTTTCACCCCAAATGAATAAACACCCAGCTTGATTCTTTTCTAACCAACTACCATGTAAAATTGCCATTTTAACAAGAAGTAGACCTGCACGCCAATTGATATTTTAATTCTAAATCTATTAACTTTAATAGTTGAAATTTGTATTTCTATATAAATGTCATAAATAGATTCGAGCAAAAGCTAAACTGGATACATCCACAAAAAAAATCAATTTAATTTTTGGGAGTATTTTTAATTAGGATAAATCAAACAATTGTATGTTTTAGAATTAATTAAATGCATTTGCCAGTTCGTCTGCAATGAAATAATCGGATAACAGTAGAATTAAACTCGATGCATTTGCAAGAACAGGAACAAGTAAGGGCATTATTTAACGCTGCAGTTATTGAAGGGAAAACCTATCCACAAGATAAACTCCTATCTAAGGAGGAATTTAAAGCTTCTTGGCTAAGCCGCGATGCATTTGTAGTCAGAGGAGTTGAGGAAACTGGTAGACAAAAACTGAAAGATAAAGCAGTTTTGGGTGCTTTTTTCTCAAGTCCAACTTTCTGGGACGCTGTAGCCATATTAGCAATGCTGGCTTCATTGTACAACCTGCTATGAAGTATGAAGTGTGTACAGAGGCGATATATCGCGTCTGTACTATGAAATATGAAGTGTGTAAGCGTTGCTAAGAGGAGCGCAGTGTGTTCGCATTAGCGTTGCCGCAGGCTAGGCGCGAAGTGTGAAGTAAGATGTTTACCCTTTAATCCTTCACCCTTCACCCTTCACCCTTTTTTGTATCAACCGTGGCTCTTTCGTGTACCTGGAAACCAAGGCGAACCAGGTGAGGTATATCGGTGCTAGGATTGCGACAGAAGCAAATAAGTGATAAAGAAGGACAGACAACTGAATGTTAGAGATGGATAGGTCAATATCCTTCGACGGACGGGATATTCGACTTAAGGTAGGTTTATTAGCTCCCCAAGCTGGTGGATCTGTGTTAATTCAATCTGGGGACACAGCGGTTTTAGTTACTGCTACTCGCTCTGCTGCTAGAGAAGGGATTGATTTTCTACCACTAACAGTAGACTACGAAGAAAGACTATATGCTGTAGGTAGAATTCCAGGTGGATTTTTGCGGCGAGAAGGTCGTCCACCAGAAAAGGCAATTCTCACTAGCCGTTTGGTCGATCGCCCGCTACGTCCCCTATTTCCTAGCTGGCTGCGGGATGACTTGCAAGTCGTTGCTACTACGCTAGCAATGGATGAGCTAGTACCGCCAGATGTACTAGCAGTAACTGGTGCTTCCCTGGCTGTGCTGCTTGCAAAAATTCCGTTTATGGGGCCAATGGCAGCAGTCAGAGTTGGTTTGGTGGGAGACGATTTCATTATTAATCCCACCTATGCAGAAATTGAAAATGGTGAGTTGGATCTGGTAGTAGCAGGCTCCCCAGAAGGCGTGATTATGGTGGAAGCAGGAGCAAACCAGCTTCCAGAACAGGACATTATTGAGGCGATTGATTTTGGCTACGAAGCCGTACGAGACTTGATCCAAGCTCAAAAAGAACTGATTGCAGAATTGGGCATCGAACAAGTAGAAGTTGTGCCACCGGAACGAGATCCGACTTTGGCTAACTTCATCCGCGATCGCGCCGAAACTCAGATTAAGCAAATTTTATCGCAATTCGATCTCGATAAAAACAATCGGGATGCGGCTTTGGATGAAGTCAAAGACCAGATCAAAGCAGCGATCGAAGAACTACCAGAATCAGACACGCTCCGCGTCGCCGTAGCTGAAGATAGCAAGGCACTGGGTAACACTTTCAAAGATCTGACTAAAAAACTAATGCGCCGTCAGATTGTTGAAGATGGTGTCCGAGTGGATGGTAGAAAACTCGATGAAGTGCGACCCGTTTCTTGTCAAGTGGGTATTTTACCCAGACGAGTTCATGGTTGCGGACTATTCAACCGAGGGTTAACTCAGGTTTTATCCGCTTGTACTCTTGGTACGCCAGGAGATGCTCAAAACTTATTTGACGACCTGCAAACGGATATAGCAAAGCGCTACATCCACCATTACAACTTCCCGCCTTTCTCAGTTGGGGAAACTAAACCTTTACGCGCCCCTGGCCGTCGTGAAATTGGTCACGGCGCACTAGCAGAACGCGCAATACTTCCCGTTCTACCACCAAAAGAAGAGTTCCCCTATGTGATCCGGGTGGTGTCAGAAATCCTTTCTTCCAACGGTTCCACCTCGATGGGTTCAGTTTGCGGTTCAACTCTTGCCCTGATGGATGCAGGAGTACCAATTACCAAACCTGTCAGCGGTGCGGCGATGGGATTAATTAAAGAAGGGGATGAAGTCCGAGTTCTGACTGATATTCAAGGAATTGAAGACTTTTTGGGCGACATGGACTTCAAAGTTGCCGGGACAGACACTGGCATTACAGCCCTACAAATGGATATGAAGATTACTGGTCTTCCCCTGGATATTATTGAAAAAGCGATTAAACAGGCTTCCTCTGCGCGTCTGCATATCTTAGAGAAGATGCTTGCTACGATTGACACGCCTCGAACCGAGATGTCACCTTTTGCCCCGCGTCTGTTAACGGTCAAGATCGAGCCAGAATTCATTGGTATGATCATTGGACCCGGAGGTAAGACAATCAAGGGCATCACTGAAGAAACTGGAGCCAAGATTGACATCGAAGATGACGGTACGGTGACAATTTCCGCCATAGATGAGAACAAGGCGAAGAAAGCCCGTAACATCATCCAGGGAATGACACGCAAGCTACAAGAAGGCGATGTTTATGCAGGTCGCGTCACTCGCATCATTCCTATTGGTGCCTTTGTCGAGTTTTTGCCTGGAAAAGAAGGCATGGTTCACATTTCGCAACTGGCTGACTACCGAGTCGGTAAAGTTGAGGACGAGGTAAGTGTTGGTGATGAAGTGATTATCAAAGTGCGGGAGATAGACAATAAAGGTCGAGTTAATCTCACCCGTTTAGGTATTCATCCCGATCAAGCAGCAGCAGCGCGAGAAGCTGCGGCGGTTAATCGTTAACTCAAGCGTGCGATTTTAGATTTTGTCTTAATTGCAAATTTAAAATCAGCACTCGCGATCTGGCGATCGCCAAATATGGTTTCACCAGATCGCAATGCCTGGATTTTTGTTAAGTCTAATCAGGATGCGATCGCATCTCAAGTCTATATTCAAAAATTTTTTATTACTTTCTAGCTATTGTTTGCTACTAAAGCAATAACATCGGCATACATAGCTGCCAGTTTAATAAAACCTAGATTTTTTGCAATAAATTTTAATGTACTGGCGTAGCAAAATAATGTATGTGAAAACTCGCTAAGTAGTGCAGCATTGTTCACCCTACGTAGTACTCTACTAAAAATCGCAGAGGTAATTGGCCAAGGAGTATATATATTTCTTCACCAAGTTAAGAGAAATTGCAGAAAATGACCCCCATTAGCCTTAAACTGTTGTTTACATTGCGTCGTGTTCTAAGGAAAGATAGAGTCACCTGTGCGGAAAATAGTTATTGCTGGCAATTGGAAAATGTACAAAACCCAGGCTGAGTCCCAGGAGTTTTTACAGGGATTTTTGCCTAGCTTGGAGGAAATACCCCAACAACGGGAAGTAGTCTTGTGCGCTCCTTTCACTGCTTTAAACGCCCTATCCAAGAACCTGCACGGTAGTTCCGTGCAACTAGGGGCGCAAAATATCCACTGGGAAGAGTATGGAGCTTACACGGGTGAAATCTCAGGCCCCATGCTGCAAGAAATAGGTGTACGCTACGTCGTTGTTGGTCACAGCGAACGGCGACAATATTTTGGGGAAACTGATGCAACTGTTAACCAGCGGCTAAAAGCTGCTCAGCGTTATGGACTGACTCCCATTCTTTGTGTGGGAGAAACCAAACAACAACGGGATGCAGAGGAAACCGAATCATTGATTTCCATGCAGCTAGAAAAAGACTTGATTGATGTCGAGCAAGAAAACTTAGTCATTGCTTACGAACCGATTTGGGCGATCGGGACTGGCGACACTTGTGAAGCAAAAGAAGCAAATCGGGTAATTGGCCTAATTCGCAGCCAGCTAAGTAACCCCAACGTCCCAATTCAATATGGCGGTTCTGTCAAACCCAACAACATCGATGAAATCATGGCTCAACCAGAAATCGACGGTGCATTAGTTGGTGGCGCAAGCCTAGAACCTGCAAGCTTCGCCCGAATAGTCAACTACAAATAGCCTTCAACTCCTTCCTTGGCGTTCTTGGCATCTAACGCTACTCTTCGCAAGCGCCTTCGGCAACGCTATGCGAACGCCTCCGGCGGTTCGTTATATAAAGATTCATGACCCACCCTACAAGCTTGACCATTCGAGGACACACCTTTGAATGGGGAACGCGCACGTATTTGATGGGGGTGCTGAACGTCACGCCAGATAGCTTTAGTGATGGTGGCGAGTTCAACACCCCAGATACGGCTTTAGCGCAGGCGCAGCAGCTAGTAGCAGCAGGAGCAGACATTATCGATCTCGGCGGACAATCAACGCGACCAGGAGCCGTTGAAGTTTCTTTGGAAGAAGAACTAGAGCGGGTGCTATCAGTGTTGCAGTTGCTACGTCCAGAGATTTCAGTACCTATTTCTGTGGATACAACACGCGCAGCTGTAGCAAAAGCAGCTGTCGCTGCTGGAGCAGATATAATTAATGACATTTCCGGCGCGACTTTTGACCCAGAAATGTTATCAACTGTAGCTTTTTTGGGTGTACCAATTGTGTTGATGCACTTACGCGGTACTCCCCAAACAATGCAGCAGCTGACAGATTATCAAGATTTGATTGGGGAGATTTATCAGTTTCTCGAAAGTCGTATTGCAAATGCGATCGCTTCTGGAATTAGCTCTGCTCAAATTATTATTGACCCTGGTATTGGCTTTGCGAAGAAATATAATCAAAGTTTAGAAATTATTCGGCGTTTGTCCGTTTTTCATTCTCTCAACTGCCCAATTTTAGTGGGAGTATCGCGCAAAAGTTTTATTGGTCATATTTTGAATCAACCCGATCCAAAAGCACGGGTTTGGGGAACAGCAGCGGCGTGTTGTGGCGCGATCGCAGGTGGTGCTGATATTCTGCGAGTGCATGATGTGAAAGAAATGCGCGATGTTTGCCGTGTTGCTGATGCCATATTTAGGCACTCTTAAAAATTATCTAGTGTTTAAATAACCTTTCTAAATGGGAATCCTGAGAGTACAAGTATAAATTTTAAACTTCTCAGGTTACTGGTTATGACTCAGCTAAATATTGATGCATCAGCACAGATAGATGTAAATGCGATCGCAAATCTACTCAACCAAACTTTACAACCTCAAGGTATCGCTGCCAAAGCTGCCCTTAAGGATGTTTGCTTACAAATTATGCTCGAATCAGCCCAAGTTCCAGATCGACAGCTAGTAGTCCCGCTGATTCGCGCTCGATTGGTTGATTTAGGCATCCAATCTGGCAAAAAAGTCAAAATATACGGACGACAGATAGGCGAAGATTTCCCAGATTGGCAACACGAGTTTGATTTAGAGGAACAAGTAAATTTACCTTTGTTAGCAACTGAAGCAGCTGTTGAAGTTCAACCCTCAATACTTATTCCAGAACTAGAGCAAGAACAACATTCATCGCAAGCTGCACAAGTGTCACCAGATCAGCCTCAAAAACAAAAAGCTAAAAAAACTGAGCAACCATCCATTTGGGGGTCAATGTTTGGGGCAGTAGCAGGGGCTATAGGTGCAGTCGGTGGTGCTACGGCTCAAGCAGGTCAAGTTATGGTTGGAACTGCTGTAGGAACGGCTGGGGCTGTTGGCGGTGCAGTAGCAGGAACCGCCGGAGCAATTGGCGGTGCTGCGGTTCAAGCCAGTCAAGCTGTTGTTGGAACTGCTGTTGGTGTTGGTGGGGCGATTACTAGTACTGCTTTACAAACACCGGAAGGATTAGGGCATTTGCTTGGCTTAATTGGTGATAGCCCTCAGCTACAACAGCTTACCAAAGCTGTGCAAGTCGATTGGTTGTTCAAAATCATTGACCAAGTAGATATTGTTAAAGCCGAAACTCATGTGAAAAGGCTACAGCAGAAATATCCTCACGAACAGCCAAGTGAGATTGCTCATCGTCTGATGGCAGAGAAGTCTATGTATGTAGGAGGATCGGGACTAGCTAGTAGTTTATTGCCAGGATTTGCCGCTGCGCTAGTTGCAGTCGATTTAGCAGCCGCTACTGCAATACAAGCGGAAATGATTTATCAAATTGCCTGTGTTTATGGACTTGACTTACAAGAACCAGCGAGGAAAGGTGAGGTGATAGCGATTTTTGGTTTGGCATTCGGTGGTGGATGTGCTATCAAAGCTGGTTTGGGTTTTCTGCGAAATATACCTGTTGCAGGCGCTGTAATTGGTGCTAGCACTAATGCAGTGACACTTTATGCACTTGGATATGCAGCTTGTCGGTTCTATGAAGCAAAAATAAATCCGCTGACTTCTCAGACAACACTAGCTACTGCTCAAGCAGAAAGTGAGAAATATTTAGAAGTTGCGATCGCTCAAGAAGTGGTGATGGATCGAATTTTAGTTCACGTTGTTTTGGCTGGTAATCCGGGTAAAACATGGGAACAAATTTTGCCGGAACTGCAAACTTTGAACCTCAGCCCTGCTTCTTTAGAGGTAATTTCTGCCAATATCAAATCGCCACCATCTTTAGATACATTACTCAGTCAAATTAACCGTGACTTTGCTATACCACTACTAGCTCAATGTGAAAAAATTGCTCAATTAGATGGTATAACTACGCCAGAAGAAACCAAAGTAATAGAAACAATTACCAGGAAGTTTGGCATTAATATTAATTCTCTCAAACAGAAAAGTGTATAGAACGTAATTTCTGCATTAAATAGGTTGAATCGAGTAAAGCAATTAAGTATAGAGCGATCGCTTTTTAATTCCATCAGCAAGCGCGATCCCTCATACATCCAATTAGTCTTGGATTTTCAAAGCAAGTCTAATGCTTTAGCAGCAATACACCCCTAGGACGATGAACGAGCGAAAATACTGCGATGAGCTAGTGGATAAACGTTAGGAAACTAGTTACATCAAAGTTGCAGCGATCGCTTAAATACAGGGGTGCATGATGGAACAAGCAAGAAAACTTGATTTGCCTACAAACGGCAGCAAACCAGATTTTGAAACGGGTGAAATCTTCTTTATTGGTACTGCAACTGTGCTTTTGCGCTACGCAGGATTCACGATTCTCACCGATCCGAATTTTCTGCATCAAGGGGATCATGTACACCTACACTATGGCATTCGCTCGGCTCGGAAGACTAATCCCGCGATCGAAATGGAGGAGCTACCGCAGCTAGATTTGGTCGTGTTGTCACATATGCACGAAGATCATTTTGATCGCCTTGTAGAGCAAAAACTTGACAAAAACTTGCCAATTATCACAACACCCCACGCAGCGGATAAACTCAAAAACAAAGGTTTCAAAGCAACGCGATCGCTGAATACTTGGGAAACGTTGACTGTTACCAAGGGAGATAGCTTACTTTGCGTTAGTTCTATGCCAGGAAGGCACGGTCCCGGTGTTCTCGACGCTCTCCTGCCACCCGTGATGGGGAGTATGCTGGAGTTTGGCAACGTAGCAGGAGAAACTCGTTTTCGCCTCTATATTACTGGCGATACGCTGATATATGACCAAATGAAGGAAATTCCGCAACGGTATCCTGATATTGACTTGGCGTTACTGCACCTTGGAGGAACAAAGATATTTGGCGTTGTGCTGACTATGGATGCCAAACAAGGGGTGCAGGCAATTCAAATTATTGCACCACGCACGGCAATACCAATTCATTACAACGATTACACTGTTTTTAAGTCACCGCTTGAGGACTTTATGAAAGCAGTGGCAGAAGCGGGGTTGGAAAATAAAGTCAGATATCTGAGCCACGGGGAAACTTATAAGTTCTCAGTTCCTGCAGATATTCGTAGCAGCCAATCTTAGGAATATCGCCAGAATCAAAATAGCTAGAATCAAAGTAGGGTGGGCAATGCCCACCTTAGAAATTAATCGTAATTATGTGGACATTGCCTAGTCGTATCGCCAAAATCAAAATAGCCCGGCATTGCCGGGCTATTTGAATGCGGTTAGGCTAGTTATCGCTACTTACTAATAGCAATCTCTGGCGCACGCAACGACACTGTTGGTACTTGCTGTTGTTGGGCTAGTGTCGGCACGGCATCGCGCAAGCGCTGTGTCAGTTGTATAGTGGTGGCATCGTACACCTGAGTTAGCATCTTGGGATACACACCGATACCAATAATTGGCACTAACAGACAGGCAACGATAAAAATTTCGCGTGGTTCCGCATCGATCAGCGCTTCGTGAGAAACTAATTCTTTGTTCTCTTGCCCGTAGAAAATCTCTCTTAGCATCGACAGCAGGTAAATTGGCGTGAGGATCACACCAACTGCCATCAGAAAGACAATGATGATTTTGAACGTGGGGTTATAAGCATCGCTAGTAGCAAAGCCAACAAATATCATCAACTCTGCCACAAACCCACTCATCCCAGGCAAAGCTAGAGATGCCATAGAACAAGTAGTCCACATGGCGAAAATTTTGCCCATTTTCTGCCCCACACCGCCCATTTCATCCAGCATCAGGGTGTGAGTGCGATCGTAAGTTGCTCCCACGAGGAAGAACAAACTTGCCCCGATCATACCGTGAGAAATCATTTGCAGCATTGCCCCGTTCAACCCCAAATCAGTGAATGAAGCAATACCAATTACCACAAATCCCATGTGAGAGATGGAAGAATAGGCGATTTTCCGCTTCAGGTTGCGTTGGGCAAAGGATGTGAGGGCGGCATAAATGATGTTAACTACACCCAGAATTATCAATGCTGGCGCGAATACAGCGTGAGCTTCGGGTAGCATTTGTGCATTCATGCGAATTAAAGCGTATCCGCCCATTTTTAGCAGAATGCCAGCCAGTAACATATGTACTGGGGCTGTAGCTTCCCCGTGAGCATCTGGTAGCCAGGTGTGAAGCGGGAAGATGGGGAGTTTGACAGCATAGGCAATGAAGAAGGCAGCATACACCCAGAGTTGGAAATTCAGGGCGTAATCCTTGGCGGCAAGCGATCGCATATCAAACGTAACTGTATCGCCGTAGAATCCCATCGTCAGGGCAGCTAGCAGAATAAACAGCGAGCCGCCAGCAGTGTAAAGAATGAACTTTGTAGCAGCGTATTGACGCTTTTTCCCGCCCCAAATTGCTAGCAGAAAGTATACTGGCACCAGTTCCAATTCCCACACCAGGAAAAATAGCAACATATCCTGAACGGCAAACACAGCGATTTGACCGCCATACATTGCTAGGAGCAAGAAATAAAACAGGCGTGGCTTGAAAGTGACAGGCCATGCTGCCAAAGCTGCGAGTGTAGTAATAAACCCAGTAAGAATGACAAGGGGCATTGATAGACCATCAACACCCACTGACCAATTCAAGTCTAATTGTGGTACCCAAGCATATTTTTCCACCAGTTGCAGATCTGGATTAGAAAGATCGTACTGGGAATAGAAAGTGTAAACAATTAAAGCAAAGTCAATCAAGCCCACAATCAGAGCATACCAGCGCACTGTCTTACCGTCTTTATCTGGCAGAAACGGAATAAACAGCGATGCCACTATGGGGAACAGAATTATCGTTGTCAGCCAGGGAAAGTTAGCCATATACGATTTTTGATTTTGGATTTTTGATTTTAGATTAAAGGTATATCAATGTTGGATTTTGATTTTGGATTAAAGAATAACTCGTCAAGACCGAAAGCCTTTTTTTCTCACAAGCTTTCTCCAATCCAAAATCTAAAATCTAAAATCTAAAATCGCCTAGGTTAAACTAAAAACGATCGTTAAACCTAGAACTGCGGCGAAAATGAATAGAGCGTAGAATTGAGCGCGCCCGTTTTCCAGGTATTTTAAACCTTCACCACTGATGAGAGTGAAAAAGCCTGTCAAGTTAACAGCACCATCGACAACGCGATAGTCTACTTCCATCACTTGACGTGCTAGGCGACGAATACCCAGAACGAAGACATTATGGTAAATGTCGTCAAAGTACCACTTGTTAAGTGAAAGATCGTAAAGTGATTTGTATCTGGTAGCGATCGCCACTGGATTAATCTTGCCCCAAAAATACATCAGCGAAGCCAAGGTAATTCCAATTAGGGAAACGCCAACAGAACCAGCCGCCAGAATATAAAATTCCGACATATTGAACTCGTTTGCTGCTTCCATCACTTCCATCGCTGTTTCACTCGGTGGATAGATGAACTCCTCAAAGTAGTTGCCATAAGGTGTTCCAACCAAACCGATCAGCATCGAAGGAATTGCCAATACCATCAGTGGTAGAGTCATCGTCCAAGGCGACTCGTGGGGATATTCAGCATGATGGTGATGGTCATCGTGGTGGTCTGCGGTTGCTGCGAGTTCCCGCGTATCCATTGCGCCAGGGCCGAAAGCTGGGACTGATTCAAAACCCGTGACAATTGCCATCCCCTTGGATGACTTCAATTCCTGCCACATTTCTGTTTTATTGCCCCGGAATTTGCCTTCAAATGTGACGAAATACATCCGGAACATATAGAAAGCTGTGATCCCTGCTGTTAGCCAACCTATACCCCACAAGAAGGGATTAGAGGCAAAAGCAGCACCTAGAATTTCATCTTTCGACCAAAAACCAGCAAATGGCGGGATACCGGAAATTGCTATGCAACCAATCAAGAAAGTAATGGCGGTGATTGGCATATAACGCCGCAATCCTCCCATTAGCCGCATATCTTGTGCCAAAGCTGCATCGTGACCAACGACGGCTTCCATGCCGTGAATCACCGATCCCGATCCCAAGAACAGCATTGCTTTAAAATAAGCGTGGGTCATGAGATGGAATAGCCCAGCGCTGTATGCGCCTACACCCATTGCCATCACCATGTAACCGAGTTGGGAAATGGTGGAGTAAGCCAAACCCTTTTTAATGTCATTTTGGGTAATTGCAATAGTTGCACCCAAAAATGCTGTGAAAGCACCTGTAAAGGCAATCACATTCATTGCTGCGGGTATACCTTCAAAGACTGGATACATCCGAGCAATCAAAAACACCCCAGCTGCCACCATCGTTGCGGCGTGGATCAGCGCTGAAATCGGGGTGGGTCCTTCCATTGCATCTGGTAGCCAAACGTGCAAGGGAAACTGGGCTGATTTAGCTACTGGACCCAAGAAAACTAAGATGGCAAACAAAGCAGCGAGAAAACTGCTAATGGAACCAGATTCTACTAGTTGTTGTAGGCGATCGCCAATCGTAGCAAACTCAAAGCTGCCAGTTGCCCAGAACAGCCCCAAAATGCCTAATAGCAATCCGAAGTCACCTACTCGGTTGACCACAAACGCCTTTTGGGCAGCATCCGCTGCTGGCTTGCGATCGTACCAGAAACCAACCAGTAAGTAAGAACACATACCGACCAGTTCCCAGAAGATGTAAATCTGTACAATGTTGGGGCTAACTACCAAACCCAACATCGAGGAGCCAAACAGGCTCAGGTAGGCATAGAAGCGCACATAACCAGGATCGTGGCTCATGTACCCATCGGTGTACACCATCACCAAAAGAGCCACTGTCGTGACGATTGTCAACATCAGGGCTGTGAGGTGGTCAATTACGTATCCCACACTCAAGTGGAAATTTCCAGCTGCCGCCCATTCAATTGTCCTGGTATATGGTGGATGTCCTTGAATCTGACTCCAGAGCAATGCAATAGACAGCGCCATTGCCGTTCCCATGAGGGAAACAATAAATACGGCGTTCAATTGCCGCAGGCGGTTCGTCGCCTGATTTGCCGATATTAACCCCAGACCGACCAGCATCGCCCCGAAAAGAGGTAATACCGGAATCAGCCAGGCAAACTGATAGATTGCTTCCATCACCTCAGCCTACTATGAGTACATTTCACTAACTTGGTCAAACTGTTAACAATTGTGACACAAGGTTTTTATCATAAAACACCCCACCTGGCTGAAAAGGGGTGGGGAAAATTTAGTATCACTTTAAATTTACTTGAGTCAGCAGATAGAAGACACAAGACAGGAGACGGGAGTACGTCTGTCCCAAATCCCCCAGATTTCTTATGCTGAGCGATAATGCCGATTCGATAGCTGAGACGAAGGAGCTAGACTCTTTAAATTGGTTTGAGCTTCAACTGTGTAGCCCTGTTTAATTTCTTCTAAAACCAGTCGTAGTTCATCTCTACCTTTAAAGCTATCCAGTCGCTGGCGTACTTTCCCGTTTTCAATCAATATTAACGTTGGTAGGGTTGTGAGTCGATAAGCATTGGATAGTTTAAAATTGTCGTCAGCGTTAACACTGACTAATTTGATGTTCTCGCTGCTATGCTGATGAAATTCTGAAAGTAGTGGTTGAATTAGTCGGCAAAGCCCGCACCAAGGTGTCCAAAAGTGGATCAGAACAGGAATCGGCGATTCTAAAACTTCTTGAGTAAATGTCCGCTCGTTAACTGACAACACCATGATTCCTCTAAAAAGATTTATCTACTTTTGCTATTAAATTCAGCACTCAACAGTGCTATTTTGAACCATGTTACATCGAATTGGGATCGATTAATAAGCCCAAAGGATTGATTCCCAATAGAATTTTAAAAGTTTGGGATCGTAGTGACTAATGACTTGTCACCACTTACTAACGTGAACAAGTCAATGTCAACAAATGATGATTATAGGCCCTGATCCCTGACTTTACCAATCAACTCTACTCGTTGCTTGAACTAAGAGCGGATGAGACCACCACAAAAGCAGGATAAAGACGGCAACACCCAGATAAGCAGGGCGTAAAAACTCTTGCCACTTTAATGTTTGTCTCTGCTGAATAATCGCCAGAAATGGAGTAATAGAAGTACGCTCTTTGACACTTTCAAATGCTGCACCATAGCGGGATGCTAAACGGCGATCGCCATGCCAAACCCCAAACAAATGATGCAGCACCAATCCAATTGAGGTAACGAGGGTAAAGCTGGTTCCTAGCCACAGTGTATGAGCAATACACCAAATCACCTGTCCAACCATCTGGGGATGGCGAGTAATGCGAATAATCCCTGTCTCGTAGAGATGGACTTGAGGTTTTTGAATGGCGGCAATTTCCAGCAAATTAAATGTGGCAGGATAAAGAAATAAAAATGAAATCGCTGACAACACCCAAACAACTGTCTGTATTCCTGGGATACCCTGCACTTGCCATAACTGCAAACCGTCATAGCGGTGGTTAATAAAGTAAATAATTAGCACAGTGGCTAAAGGTAGACTGACGGCGGCAAATAAAATGCGGTATATTCGCGCGCCAGTGTATTTTTCTACCCAAGGGCGTAGGGAAGCTAGCCCGCTATGGGCGATCGCAAATCCGAATAATAGACCCAGCATGACAAAGTGGCTGGACGTTAACTGACTAAAGCTCATCCGTAATAAATAAAGTAATTTAACGAAACTCGTTTACTGTACAACCCATATCACAAATTATTCTCAGGAGACTTTATATAGAAGGTTGTGATAGTGTCAATTGCGATACGAGTAAAAGATACCTCCAATGTTGAGGTGATTCGCTCTCGTGATGCTAGTCAACTTTTTGCACTGCCACCACTGGCAGCGCGGCGAGAAGAGTGCTTTTCTCAATGCTAGGACTGGAAGTCTCCTTTCTTACTTATGGATTTAGCTATATGTCTGACTTACCTTTCACTTTAGATCAGTTACGGATTCTCAAAGCGATCGCTGCTGAAGGGAGCTTCAAGCGTGCCGCTGATAGTCTCTATGTCTCACAACCCGCTGTGAGTTTACAAGTGCAAAACCTAGAACGGCAGCTAGATGTACCTTTATTCGACCGAGGCGGACGCAGAGCGCAGCTGACAGAAGCGGGGTATCTTCTGCTTAGCTACGGTGAAAAAATCCTCAGCCTGTGTCAGGAAACTTGCCGCGCGATCGAAGATTTACAAAATCTCCAGGGTGGTACGTTAATTGTTGGTGCTTCGCAAACCACAGGAACTTATCTTTTGCCCCGAATGATTGGCTTATTCCGGCAAAAATATGCTGATGTGGCAGTACAATTGCACGTTCATTCTACCCGCAGGACTTCTTGGAGTGTGGCAAATGGACAGGTAGATTTGGCAATTATTGGCGGTGAAATTCCGGCTGAACTGCAAGAATCGCTGCAAATAATCCCCTATGCTGAAGATGAACTGGCGCTGATCTTACCAGTCTTGCATCCTCTAGCTAAAGCCGAGACAATTCAAAGAGATGACCTTTACAAGCTACAGTTTATCGCTCTCGATTCCCAATCAACTATTCGCAAAGTAATTGATGCGGTACTGACTCGTTGTGACATCGATACTCGTCGCCTCAAAATAGAAATGGAACTCAATTCGATTGAGGCAATCAAAAATGCAGTGCAATCGGGATTGGGTGCTGCTTTTGTTTCCGTTTCCGCGATCGCTAAGGAATTACAGATGGGTGTACTGCACCGAGCTTTGATCGAAGGTGTTGTGGTTAAACGCACACTCTGGGTGATTTTTAACCCCAATCGTTACCGTTCCAAGGCAGCAGATGCCTTTATCCGCGAAATTTTACCGGAATTTACCACCCCAGGATGGGGCCAGGAGATACTAGAGTCGCCGCGTGTAATTAAGGATTCAATCGAAGCGTTAGCAAAGCTTAACGGAATTATCGCGCCAGACGAGGAAGAAGGTTAATCTCAAAATAATAAGTGAGTAGTCAGTCGCTTCGATCCAGTTTTAAGTTTTAAGTTATGAGTTAGAAATTCTCAATTCAAAACTCAAAATTCATAACTCAAAACTATTCCCTACCCCTGCTCTCTTAAGCGCCCCTCTGTTCATGGAAGTCTACTGTACACGCCCAGGCTGCCCACGTCCGCAAAACTATTTTGCCGATCTAGACAATAGCTCGACGCTGAGGACGGTAGAGCAGAAGTATTGCACCTGCTGTGGTATGCCCCTGATTTTACAGGGACGCTACCTGCCCTGTCGGCTGCTAGGGCAGGGGGGATTTGGTGCGGCATTTTTGTCGCGCGATCGCTATACTCCCGGAATGCGTCAGTGTGTGGTGAAGCAGTTCAAACCCTCTGGCGATCTGAGTTCTACCCAACTATCAACGGCTCACACTCTGTTTGAACGCGAGGCAGCGGCTTTAGAGCAATTAGGAGATCGACACGACCAAATTCCCGACTTATTGGCTTTCTTCGATCTGACTGTATCCACTTGGCAACCAGGCAGGCAGGAGCAGTTTTTTTACCTGGTACAAGAATTTATTGATGGACAAACCTTGGAGGAAGAACTAGCTATTCGCGGCAAATTCTCCGAAACAGAAATACTAGAAGTGCTGCAAGCGATTCTGCCAGTGCTGCAATTTGTTCACGAGCGCGGCTCAATTCACCGCGATATTAAGCCTTCTAACATTATGCGCGATCGCAATGGCAAGCTTTACTTGCTCGATTTTGGTGCAGTAAAACAAGTGACAAGTTCAGCTGGTGGTGCATCCGGTTCGACGGGAATTTACTCTATGGGGTTTGCGCCTCCAGAACAAGTGGCAGGAGGAGAAATATTTCCATCCACAGATTTATATGCCTTGGCAGTGACTGCTATAACTTTGTTGACTAATAAGAAAGCAACAGAACTCTTTGATATCAACCGCAATCAATGGAATTGGCGATCGCACGTTCAAGTTAGTGATCGCACAGCTAACGTCTTAAACAAGATGTTATCTCTCGCCCCACACCAACGTTTTGGCTCGGCTGTGGAAGTGATGGCAGCACTCAAGTCCAACATCCCCGCGCCATCTCTCCAACATCAGCCATCGTCTTCAAAACCTGCTCGATTAACCTTTTCTACCCTAGAAATCCTAGCCTCTGCTGCTTTTACTGGATTTGAAGGCAGTTTGATTGTGATCGCCCTTTACAGTCTGCTGTCTGCGCAACCAGGGCTTGCTTGGGGAATCGCAGTGCTGATTTTAGCTCTTCTAATTTTTGCTCAATCCCGCCGCTGGATTGAAAAGGTAGATTTATTAATCATCTCTAGTATTACATTAGTAATTATTTTTTTAGTTCCAGTTCTACATTCTGGATTTACAATCTCTGTAGTAGGACTTTTGGCTGTTGCAACTGCACTAATTGCGATCGCGCTGACAGCTTTATTTAAAATAATTTACAAACTGCTTTCCCAAATTCTTTAACTGAGTTTTGGAGCGTTAAAAAATTTATATTATGTCCCAAAAAAAAGAAATAACTGTTTTATCTTTGGCACTTTTGCTTACCTTATTATTAGGAGGTGTGGGAGCTTGGATTGTTAAGGAATTTGTCCTCAATCGACCAGCAGAAACGTCTATTAGTAGCCAAACTACAACAGTACAACCTATACCCAAAACTGCACAAATCAGTTTTGGCGAAAAAACTTTAATTCCAGGGCAAGTAACGCCAGTAAAACAAGCTGGGTTGGATGCGATCGCAACTAAGAAGTGGAACGTTGCTGTTACTAATTTGCAACAAGCACAAAAAGAAAATCGTAACGATCCAGAAACATTAATTTTCTTGAATAATGCTGAAATTGCTGACGGAAAAAGCTACACGATCGCGGCATCAGCACCGCTTGGCAGCGATCCCAAAGGAGGTTTAGAAATATTACGCGGCGTGGCTCAAGCTCAAGATGAAATTAATCACTCTGGTGGAATTAATGGAATGCGATTGAAAGTGGCGATCGCTAACGATAACAATCAAGAAGACCAAGCTAAACAAATTGCCAATACTTTAGTTAACAATGCTGAAATATTAGGTGTAATAGGACACTGGGCTAGTCAAGTTACCTTAGCAACAGCACCGATATATAACTCTGGAAAATTAGTAGCTATCTCTCCTATCAGTACATCGGTTAAACTCTCTGGTTTGAGTCCCTACATTTTTCGCACCGTTCCCAGCGATTATGTATCTGCTAGAGCTTTAGCCAACTACATGATCACGAATTTGAAACTGAAAAATGCTGCTGTTTTTTTCAATTCCCAAAGTGCCTATAGCCAATCTTTAAAATCCGAGTTTGTTACGGCTGTTTTACTGGCTGGCGGACGAGTAATAGGTGAGTTTGACTTATCAGATCCGAGTTTTAGTGCTGCTAGCAGTATCAACCAAGCACTACAACAACAGGCACAAGTGTTGATGTTGGCAGCCAATACCAGTACCTTAGACAAAGCGCTACAGGTAGTACAAGTCAACCGCAAAAGGTTAAAGCTTTTAGGTGGAGATGATATTTACGCACCCATAACTTTGGAAGTTGGGGGAGATGCAGCCAAAGATATGGTAATAGCAGTTCCTTGGGATATAGACACTCTTCCACAGACAGAATTTGTCGGTGAATCAAAACAACTTTGGGGTGCTGAAGTAAACTGGCGCACTGCGCTTTCCTACGATGCCACACGCGCATTTATTGCTGCGATCCAAAGTTCTCCCACTCGTAGTGGTATCCAACAAGTGCTTTCCTCGCCCAACTTTTCTATTACTGGCGCGGCTGGCGCGGTTCAGTTTCTACCTTCAGGCGATCGCAATGCACCAGTGCAGTTAGTGAAAATTATTCCCAATGTTAACACCAGTACTGGCTATGACTTTGTTCCAGTGCGACAATAGCAATCTCCTCTCTCATGAGAAGAAAAAATAATGACTTGGGCAGATTTTGTCATCCGCTTGTTACTGGCATTTATTCTCGGTGCAGCGATTGGAATAGAAAGACAGTGGCAAAAAACCAGGGCGGTGCTTAAAATGAATGTTTTGGTATGCATCGGTGCTGCCATGTTTGTCATGATGTCCTCTATGGTGGCAAATGATTCAAGTCCCACAAGAGTTGCAGCTCAGGTAGTTTCTGGGATCGGTTTTCTCGGAGGAGGTGTAATTCTCCGCGAAGGAACTAGCGTGCGGGGGCTGAATACAGCAGCAACTTTATGGTGTGCAGCAGCTGTTGGCACCCTTGTAGGTGCTGGGTTACTTTTTCAAGCTTACTTTGGCACTTTGGCAGTTGTAGGAGCTAATTTACTACTGCGGCCCTTAGTACAAGTGTTTCAACAAATCGACGAGCAATTAATTACTCACACGAAAGCGGAAGTTCGCTATTGTTTTCGCGTGATTTGTCATCTTGAAGATGAACGTACTGTACGTGGTTTGCTGTTAGAACAATTCCAAGACAAGGAAGTGATGTTAACTGCTTTGTCTAGTAAAAATATTGACATTCAGAATCTAGATAGTTTAGCTCAAGTAGAGATTAAAGCAGATTTTGTTTCAGCCGGACGCAATGACAATATTATGGAACAATTTGCGATTTTGCTGAGGTTGAATGTCAAAGTTAGTGCAATTAGGTGGGAGTTTATTTCCGAAGACGCGGAATGAACGCTCAATCTCATTCGTCATAGGCTTTGAACAAATGACAAACAACTATTGGTATTTACGTAGTTGAACAGTAAAAGTTATTTTAAACCCTCAGTGGTTATACTTAAGTGATATTACTTAAATCATGTTGTATTAGGAAATTTTTCCGTGAAATTACGGTTGGACTCCTAGTAGAAGTAGCGCTAATTTATTTTTTTGTATCTTTGCCGTATTGCCTTGCCAAAAACTTCTACTGTATAGGCAGAAGTTTAAACAGAAATATTTACGGTTCTGTATAAAAAATAACTTCTTAGCTGAATCAAGCAGCCAACCCTTTACTAATTGGTCGTAGATTCGCTGGCTTGCTTAATTTTTAAGCTTAATTATTCTGTTCAGTTTTGTAATTTTCGGGTCGTAGAGCGCTCATGTTACAAAGTAAAAAAAACGCAGTCCTTATTCTATATTTGATTGCCCTGTGCTTGATCGGCCCTCTGATTTTTTGGTTGAGTTATCGCGGCGGAAATTTATCGCCACAATCAGCGCAGCGATCGCCAAATGGTGGTTTATTTGGTTCTAACCGAAATCCAGCTATTCAAAAGCAACTTAGTAGTGGTGGTAAAGTTTTAGTATCCGCAGATATTAATCCAGATAAACAGGCAGGAGTACAAGCATTTGCCGCTGGTGACTATAACACGGCTGTGAATAAATTCACTTCATCATTACAAATAAACCGTAACGATCCAGAAGCATGGATTTATTTAGAAAATTCGGCGGCGGCGGCAATTAGCAACACAATTAAAATTGCCGTTAGCGTACCTATTGGTGGCAATTTGAATGTAGCAAGAGAAATCTTGCGTGGTGTAGCTCAGGCTCAATATGAAATTAATCACAGCGGTGGGATTGGTGGCAGGCTAATCCAAGTTGAAATTGCTAACGATGACAACGATCCAGCACTCGCTAAACAAATTGCGGCTGAGTTTGTCAAAGATCCTAGCGTTTTGGCAGTAGTAGGACACAACTCCAGTGATGCTTCTATCGCCGCTGCTCCAGTTTATCAGCAGGGGGGCTTGGTGATGATCTCCCCTACAAGTGTTGCCCGTAACTTGTCTGGAAGTGGTAGCTATATATTCCGCACTACCCCCAACACTAGAGCGATCGCAGATACCCTTGCCCGTTATACTGCCAACACTGCCCATAAAACTAAAGTTGCTATTTGCTCCGACTCGCAAGCTGAAGCCACGCAGTCGTTCCAAGAAGAATTTACTTGGGCTTTGTTTGATTATGGTGGCAAAGTGATCAATATAGGTTGTAATTTTTCCGCTCCAAATTTCAATCCTATCGATATTCCCTCACAAGCTGTCAGTAATGGGGCAGACACCATCTTATTAGCGCCTTCTGTGAACAGAATTAACCAAGCCGTAGATGTAGCAAGAGCAAACGGGCGGCGGCTAGATCTACTCGGTGTTCACACAATGTACACTTTTGAAACTTTGCAGCAGGGACTAGCTGATGTAAAAGGTATGGTATTATCTGTTGCTTGGCATCCTTCAGCAATACCAGGAAGTTCTTTTCCTACTAATGCCAAAAGATTTTGGGGCGCTGCTGGCAGTTGGCGTACTGCTATGGCATATGATGCCACTGGGGCAATTTTTGCTGGTTTGAAATCTGGTCCCACTCGTGACAAACTGCAAAAGTCCCTGTCTAATTCTGGCTTTTCAACTAAAGGTGCGACGGGAGTAGTTCAGTTTCTGCCGTCAGGCGATCGCAATATGAAAGGAATTTTAGTTAGAATCGAACCCGGTAAAAATTCTGGTACAGGCTACGATTTTGTGCCGTTTCAACCTTAGACGCAATCTAGCCAAACAAAGCTAGCCAAAAAGGAATCATCAACGGTAACATTATCGTACTCAGGAGTATACTGCTTGCAGCTAGCTGGCGATCAAGGTTATATTCTTCCGCTAAAATCACACTAGCAAAGGCAGTAGGCATTCCTGACATTAAAACCATAGCCAAGCGAGCATCGCTCGATAACCCTAGAAGGGTAAAAGCTAACCCTGCTATTCCTGGCAGAACTAGCATTTTTAAGATAGTGGGAACTAAAGCGCTATGCAGATTTCTGATGCTCTGAATTTGGCATAGCTGCATTCCTATCAGCAAAAATGCTGCTGGAATCGCACACTTTACACTAAACTGTAATCCCAACTCGATCGCGGTAGAAAATTGGACGTGGCGACTGCTCCAGCCAATACCAAATGCCCACAGTGAAGGGACAGTTATTATGTCACGAAGTTGAATCCACCAGTTAGTTGCCACCGCAGAACGACCAAAATAACTGGCAAGAAAAACTCCCAACCCATAGGTTCCTAACAAATTGTGCGCAACGCCATACAGCACAACCCAAGCTAAATAAGTCTTACTAACGAAAGCAGGGACGATTGCTAATCCCACATAACCCGTGTTGCCCAATATTGAAGCCAGAATAAAACTACCTTGACTAGAGCGATTTGTTGGACAAAGTTTATCCAATATTTCCTCGCTGAGCAAGTCACGGGTGAGCCGCTTCAGATAATACAAACTCAGGCTAGCTAATAATAAACCTAGCAACAGCATTTGTATTGTAGTTAGAGGAGGCAACCAGATAGCTTTAGCAAAATTTGATTTATGAGCAAGTGCAAAAATTTGCAGTGGAAAGCCTACCCAATAGAGACTGCGCCCTATTAGCTTTGGCAGGTTGGATGGAAGAAACTGAAACTTAAATAGTATTGCACCCAGACTCGTCCAAAAAGCACTTATTGCTATTACCCACATTTACTTTCATTTGCCTCGGTAATGCTTTGATTAACTCAGCACAAAAAATGCAATCCCATGTGCAATTTCTGACACGAATAATTATTCAATATGTAACGTCACATATTCCCACTCAAAAGTTATAATTTTGCCCCAAACATCACCATACTTATAACGTTTGTAAGTAAACGTCGTCAAAAAATGGGAGCAAATTCTAGCTGTAAACTAAATCTTTTTAGTACTGCGCTCTCTTCATTTCACTGGCATGAGTCAGCTTATTTCAACAGCAAAAATAAGCGTATCTCAGCCTTGGAAACTACTTTGCAGCGGCTAGGGAAATCATCACTCAAAACACAAGTTGCTTGTAGTCCTAATTTTGGTAACAATCAGTTCAATCAAAGCTACATATTTGATATTTCAGTATCTTATAATTAACTGTGTTTTGTTATACTTAATTGTTGCGTTCGATGATTTCAATACGTCAACATATTAATTTAAGCTTATTCAGTTAAAGACTTTTTAAACTTGGAGCAAAACTTAGTTTAAAGAAATATTAACTTATCTCTAAATAAATAAGACTAGGTTAAGGAAAAGTTACTTTTATCCCGCTATAGCTTAGATAAAAAGTTATACAGAAATAAGAAGTTTTAAATATAATATTGCATATACAACTATATTAGTTAGTAATTTTAATTACATTATTGCTGATGTGCCGTAAACTTACTTTAGACGAGTAAAGACAGGCTTTTTCATGCTGAAAGCTGATATGTGGAGCTAGTAATAAATGAGTAGCGATCGCTTGCCTTCTATCAAGAAAACTCTTGCAAAAGTTTTTTGTGGTATAATAGAGAATTTGACAATTTGCAATTAGGACAATGATATTACAGTGAAAATAGAGAAAGCCAAACAGCTTACTGCAAGAAAATTTAAGCGCATGACTGGAGTAAGCCGTCAAACTTTTGAGTTAATGGTTGATGTAGTTAAAGCTTCGGAAAAAAAGAAAAAGAAGCCAGGTCGCCGGACTAAACTAGTTATTGAAGACCAAGTTTTAATGGTTATTCAATACTGGAGAGAATACCGTACTTATTATCATATTGGATTAGATTGGGGACTTTCAGAGTCAGCAGCCTGCCGAGCAGTTTTAAAAATTGAAAATATTTTAATTAGTTCAATAAAATTTAGTTTACCTGGTAAAAAGGAATTATTAAAGATGCCATCACCATCAGATCTAGTTGTGATGGATGTGATGGAGAGTCCGATTGAAAGACCATCAAAATGTCAAAAGAAATTCTTTAGCGGTAAACAAGGAGAGCATACGTTAAAGACGCAATTAGTAGTTGATCAAAAAAGCGGTCAAATCATATGCTTAGGCCATGGTAGAGGGAAAATGCACGATTTTAGACTCTTTAAAACCAGTGGGGTAAAATTTGGAGAATTACTTAAAGTCATAGCGGATAAAGGCTATCAAGGAATTGCTAAAATTCATCACTTGAGTGAAACACCGATGAAAAAACCAAAAGGTAAGAAGCTGACGAAAGAGATGAAGAAATATAACCGAGAACTCAATCGATTAAGAATTGTTGTTGAACACGTTAATCGTCGGCTTAAAATTTTCAATATTTTATCTAACCAATACCGGAATCGCCATCGCAGATTTGGTTTAAGGTCTAATTTAATTGCCGGAATTTACAATTATGAATTAGCTTTAAAAGCTTAAATAAAGTAAAATTAATTAGAATAATTTAACAATTATTTATTTGCTGAATTAGTTAGCTATAGCAAAATTTTGGGTTGGTATTCTTCAGCAAGAGTTAATATTAGAATTTTGGGAATTTGTGGCGATTTGAACTTCTTTATAGTGAAGAAAAACAGCCTTTTATTATACCAGAAAATATTTATGCAAGAGTTCTAAGCTATAACTTTGAGATTATGAGTATTTTGCTTAATTTAAGTTATTTTGTGAATAGCTACATATCTCGATCTGAAAAAGATTAACAATTGGTTACAATCGAGGCACTGTCTCGGTTCCAAACAAGTCAACTATTGATAAGATAAGTATACTTATTTACGCAATGGCTACCGTAGAGAGCGATGCTATCGGATCGGTTAATGTTACTCTTTTCTTTTTTATCGCTAAGCGAGTATTTGTAAAAACAGTAAACAGGCGTTGCATACAGCACAGGATTTATAATCTTCCGCTAAAGCGGTAATCGGTTATGTCTCAAAAAAACGAAACGGCTGTTCTAGTCTTAGCCCTTTTGATAACAGCTGGGCTATTGGCTGGCGGTTTTTGGTGGTTAACGAGAAGATCTGGCATTAACGTAGGAGAAAACATAGGTACTCAACCTACTGCTACTCCTAGTTTTAGTGTTAGTAACCCCAATGGGCGATCGTCAGCAGAAAAATCTAATAGTTCAAATTTCGCCTCAGTACAAAATGTCCCTAGTGGATTATTTAACTACGGTGGTAGTACTTCGTGGGCACCGATTCGTTTAAACGCCGATCCGAAAATAGAAACATCTCATCCTGAATTTCGGCTACGTTATGTGGAACCTACCAGTGTTGCTCCTGGTTCTAGCAGTGGCATTCGGATGTTAATTGAAGGTACAATTACCTTTGCTCAGTCTTCTCGGCCACTGCTTGACCATGAGTTATCCCGTGCTGTGGTGCGAGGGTTTAGTCTCAAACAAATTCCAATTGCGATTGATGGCTTAGCAATTGCGGTTCATCCCGATTTAAATATTCCCGGACTGACGTTAGATCAAGTTAAAGCAATTTACCTTGGTAAGATTACTAACTGGAAACAAGTAGGTGGCCCCAATCTGCCGATTAAGCCTTATTCCCGCCCTATTAATTATGGTGGTACAGTTGAACTGTTTGTCCAAGACATCTTAGCAGGTCAACCTTTTGGGGCAAATGTAGAGTTTATCGCTACTACAACCCAAGCTTTACAAAAACTTGCCAGCAACAAAGGTGGGATTTATTATGCCTCTGCACCGGAAGTAGTACCGCAGTGTACGATTAAGCCCTTGCCACTAGGTCGCCAGCCAGGTAAATTTATTCCACCCTATCGGGAACCTTTTATCAAGCAATCTCAATGTCCTAGTCAACGCAATCAACTGAACATACAAGCCTTTCAAACAGGACAGTACCCAATTACGCGCAACTTGTTTGTTGTGGTCAAACAGAATGGTCAAGTCGAGCAGCAAGCTGGAGAGGCTTATGCCAACTTGCTACTGACAGAACAGGGACAGGTGTTGATTGACTCTGCTGGGTTTGTGAGAATTCGATGAATCTCCTAACCACAGCATTAACAACTAACTAACTCTATTAATAGAATCAGCTGGTAAACAGATGAGATTATCTTCCTGGGTAATCAGTAAACCACGTTGACGCAATTTACCCATTAAACGAGTAACAGTCACGCGGGTTGAGCCAATAGCACTTCCAATTTGGGCGTGGGTGAGCGTAAATGGCAAAGCATAACCACGCAGAACTTCTGGATCTTCGTCACTAACTGATGGCTCTCCGTACTCTTCAACTAACAGCGTTAAAAACCCCAAAAGGCGATCAATTGTGCGTCGCTGTCCTAAAGCGCTCAGCCACAGCAGCTTACGCTGATGTTGATAGCGAAAGGCATCTAGAACTTCGCGTCGGAAGTGGGGCCAGTTATCCAAGTCATGCCAGTACATCCACACCACCAAAGTCGGCTCGACATGG